>JBFMGR010000005.1 GCA_040753135.1 Patescibacteria group bacterium
AAACAATCTTTTCTGGATCTGGATTATGAGTTCCGCACAACTCGCAGACCCAACCCTTCTTTGTTACTCGCTGGGGACCATCCGGCTCGTAGTGACACATCTTAACCTCCTATGGCCTTGAGAATCGCAACCAGTTCAACCCCCAAGACTTTGACTGGTGAACCGAACCAACTATTCCTGGCTCACTAGGAGCTTGAGGGCTAGCTGATCCTGCTGGTTTTTCTCCACCGCAGCTAGTACAGCACCAGACCGGATTTGCGTTTTGGTTCTTTGCTCCGCATTTTGAACAAATCCAGAAATCCGGCTCGTCCAGATCCAGGGCGCCATGGGCATTAAAGTCCATCACTGCCTCCTTTATGGTAGAATAAGGAGGACACAGGCAGGCGCCTTAGGGTATTTGGCCTGCCTGTGTCCTTTTATAAGAACTAATTTATATACCGGTTAGTTCTCTGATCCGGTCAGGATCAACATCAACGATGATCCCATTTCTCATAGCGATCAAAATCGCACATGATTTTTACCTCCTTTCTTTTAAGAATGCCTGTTGGTTTCGCAACAGGTTATTAATGACTCTTTCGCCTATTCTAATGTTCTTAAGAACATTAGAATAGTTAATCATTAATAATCTGCTGTGAAAAATCCTCTAATTGCGCTTAAAAATAAATAAAAATCCTCTCGTTGCTTGAGAGGTTTTTGGTTTAGTTAAATAAATTATTCGCCTAAAAATCAGCTGAAATCAAAAGACCTCTCAAGCGCTGGGAAACGATAAGCATGATCCCATCGGCAAACGAGGTTTCTAATATCTTTAATCTTTAATTGGTTTAGTAAGCTATTCATTGAAGATATAATTATTTTAAGCTATTTTTTGGGGTTGTCAATCCCGCACTAGATTTTCAGCGTTCTTTCAACTATTGCGTTTATTAGGAATAATTATAAGTTTAGGTTTAACAAAGTTTTTAGTCTGCCTTTTCAACTTAATCATTCAGAAACAATAATTTGCTGAAAATTCAGTGCGGGGTAAACTTTTTGATTAGGTCGTTTTTCTTAACTTTTTCCTGTTTTCCGGATTCAAGCCAGCGGACTGAAACACAATTATCTTTTATTTCTTCTGAACCGAGAATAACTATTGCTGGAATTTTTTTATTATCAGCATATTTTATCTGTTTAGCTAAAGAGTCTTCTGGATTTGGGTATAACAAAACATTGATTTTTTTCTGCTTCAGCCAAGAAAATAATTTTATTGATTCATTAACAAAATTATTATCAAAAATCGTGATTAAAACCTTACTTTGTTCTTTGATTTTTTGTTTCCATAGTCCGGTTTCCTCAATCACATCACAGATCCGGTCTAAACCAATCGTGGTTCCGGTCGCTGGGATCTCTGGTCCGCCCAACTGGTTGATTAAATTATCATACCGGCCGCCGCCAGTAATTGAACCAATCTTTGGCTTTTCCACATAAGTTTCAAAGATCGGGCCGGTATAATAATCCAAGCCCCGAACCAAAAACGGAGTAAATTGATAATAATTCTTATCCACCTCAAAATCATTTAAAAAACCAAAGAGCTGGCTTAAATCTTTATCCGGCCCAGCTTCAGCCAAAACTTTAAAGGCTCTGCTGATAAAATCTTTATCAAAACCTTTAGTCAAAAGCTCTTGCTCTGCTCCGGTTTTACCAATTTTTTCCAGCTTATCAATTATCTGTAAAATTAAGAACTGCTGTCCTTGATTTTTAACTCCTAATTTTTCCAGCAAAGAAAACAGTACCTGCCGGGAGTTAATCTTAATAGTAAACTTCTCAAAGCCAAGCTTTTTCAACGCCTGATAAATCACGGCAATAATCTCGGCATCAGCCAAAACCGAGTTAACCCCAAAAGTGTCAACATCGCATTGGGTAAACTCGCGATACCGGCTTTTCTGGGGTTTTTCCGCTCGCCAGACCGGCTGAATCTGGTAGCGTTTAAACGGCAGTTTCAGCTCATTCTGATACTGCGCCAAAACCCGGCTGGTCGGCACAGTTAGATCATACCTTAAGCCAACCTGGCGCTTGCCTTTGTCTTTAAAAGTATAGACCAGCTTATCTGCTTCTGCGCCGTATTTACCTAACAAAACCTCAGCGTATTCCAAGGCCGGAGTTTCCAGCGGCTCAAAACCAAAATCCTCGAACACGCTGACAAATGTTTTAATCACCTGATTTCTGATTTTCATCTGTTCGGGCAGAAAATCCCGAAACCCTTTTAATGTTTGCGGTTTTTGCTTGTTCATATTTATTTTTACAAAGATAGCCTCTGTTTTAAATAAATCTGAGGCGACTAAGGAGATTTGGCCACAAGTCCGCTCCGCCGTATCAAACACGGCTCCGCGGCTCGCGATCCCGCCTCGCGTCCCTCGCCTATGGCTCGGGACAAGCTCCGGTTTTCAAATCCCTGAAAAAAGCAAAGCAGTTTGCTTTTTTCTTGGGTGGCTGAGGGGATTTGAACCCCCGACCTTCAGGGCCACAACCTGACGCTCTGGGCCGGACTGAGCTACAGCCACCATAAATTAAAAAAGACCTTGGCGGCCTAATCTTTGCTTATAAAGCTGTTGCTTTATAATTTTAGATCAGCTCCGCCTAAGCGACACTGATTGCTGGATTTTCTGCCTTCTTAAACGCTTCTGCCTAAGAAGGGTTACGGTTCAGCTTCCGTCCTCGTTTGACGAGGCAGCCTCGCGGATCGTGACTCCGCTTATTCGTGTTCCCACGAAACGCTTTATATTAATTGTCAATGATTTAGTATAAATTTAATAATTATTTTTGTCAAGAACTTGTACGATTCTACTTTCTTTTTAGTGACATTCTGCCCGATAAAATCTCCTATCCTTCGGTCATTCATCAACTCTCAGTTCTTGACCGAGAGTTTGGTTGGGTTTTTATTTACTTTATTTGTTTACCTTCTTTGTTTAGCTTTTTGCTTATTTTTTACTTATTTTACCTGTTAAAGATTGCCTATTGTCTACTATCTGTCCGATCGGACAGATAGTAGACAAATCAAGTTTTAGCAAGCAAAAAGATTAGGGATTAAAGTTAAACCAATAAAAACCAATTAAAATGGAAAACTCCGCAAAAGCGGAGTTTTCCAGTGTCTTCGGGTTCTGGGCCGAAGCCTTTCGCCTGAAGACATTGTTAGTATAGCAGAGAATTGAAAAATGTCAATATCGATATTTGGCACTGATTGTTTTACACGTTATAATGAACAAACAATGAAAGAGTTAATCAACAACCTTAAACAAAACTGGGTAAAAAATCTCGGTTTAGCCATTCTAATCGGCGCCGGCTTGTTTTCTGTTTGGCTTTTAGCCCTGACCTATAACCTGCCCTCGCCAGAAGGCTTTGACCAGAGAATCATCAACCAATCAACCAAGATTCTTGACCGGACCGGAAAAACAATCCTTTATGAAGTTCATGGCGAAGAGAAAAGAACAGTTGTCAGTTTTGACCAAATCCCGGAAATAATGAAACAAGCAACTTTGGCGGCTGAAGACGCCGAGTTTTATTCCCATCCAGCTTTTGACATTAAAAGCATGTTCCGGGGCTTATTCATCAATCCGATTTTCCGAGGCACCAGCGTCCAGGGCGGTTCAACCATTACCCAACAGCTGGTCAAAAATGTTTTTTTGACTCCGGAAAGAACTGTCGCCAGAAAAATTAAAGAATTAATCTTGGCAATTAAATTAGAGAAAAAATATTCCAAGGACCAGATTTTAGAGTTTTATCTGAACCAGATTCCTTACGGTTCAAATGCTTATGGAATTGAATCTGCCAGCCAGACTTTTTTTAACAAACCTGTTGCTGAACTTAATTTGGCTGAAGCCGCTTTACTTGCTTCTTTGCCTAAAGCGCCGAGTCTTTACTCACCATACGGCAGCCACACAGACAAATTAAAACAACGGCAAGAATATATTTTAGACCGAATGACTGAACTTAATTGGATTGCTCAAGAGCAAGCAGACCAAGCCAAGCAAGAAAAATTAAACTTTCCAAAGCAAAGATTTCCGATCAAAGCGCCGCATTTTGTTTTTTATGTCCGATCGCTGTTAGAAGAGATGTACGACCCGCAGTTAATTGAAACCGGCGGCTTGAATGTTCAAACCACTCTGGATTGGGAGCTCCAGCAAATTGCTGAACAAGCAGTTTATGACGGCGCTTTACGCAATGATCAAAACTGGCACGCTGATAATGCCGCTCTTTTAGCTCAAGACCCAAAAACCGGAGAAATTTTAGCCATGGTTGGTTCACGCGATTGGTACAATTTAGAAAAAAACGGTCAAGCTAATGTCGCTTTATTAACAAGACAACCGGGTTCGGCATTTAAACCGTTTGTTTATTTAAAAGCGTTTGAGAAAGGCTATACTCCGGAAACAATTTTATTTGATGCCTGGACTGAATTTAACACCGGCTGCAATTTAGATCCCGCCTTAAATCCAAGTTCTTGTTATCATCCGCAAAACTATGACAATCAATTCCGCGGCCCAGTCAGTTTAAGAAAAGCCTTAGCTCAATCTCTTAACGTCCCGTCGGTTAAACTGCTTTATTTGGTTGGAATTAAAGACGCGATTGAAACCGCAAAAAGCTTTGGCATTACCACCTTAACTGAAAACCCGAATTATTACGGTTTATCCTTAATCTTGGGCGGCGGCGGGGTCCGATTAATTGATATGGTCCAAGCTTACAGCGTCTTTGCTAATGATGGCCTTTGGCGCAAACAAACCGCGATTCTGAAAATCACTGACAGCCAAGGTAATGTTTTATACGAAAACAAGCCTGAACAAAAACAGGTTTTTGAGGGCAAATATATCCGGGTGCTAAACAATGTTCTGTCCGATGATCTGTCCCGGACGCCGACTTTTCAACTTAATGGACCTTTAACTGTGCCCGGCTATCAAGTTGCGGCTAAAACCGGCACCTCCCAAGATTATATTGACGCCTGGACTTTTGGTTATAGTCCTAATTTGGTTGCCGGCGTTTGGGTTGGCAATAACGAATACAAGCCAATGCAAAGAGATGCGGCTGGCGGCATGGCCGCGGCGCCGATCTGGAACGACTTTATGAAACAAGCTTTAACTCATTTCCCTAAAGAAAATTTTCCTCCGGCAGAACCCTTACCTGCGCCAAAACCAATCTTAAGCGGACAATATCTAATCAATTCAGAGATCCATAATATTCTTCACTGGCTTGATAAAAATAACCCTTTAGGGCCCCAACCGATCAACCCCCAAACAGATCCCCAATATAATTATTGGGAATTTGGTTTGCAAAAATGGCTTAGCCAGAACCCTGGTTTAATTAATCAAACTCCGGACAGCTCCAATCCCTCAATCATCTTGCTCGAACCAAAAGAAAATACCAAAATCAAACCGAATCAGTCATTAAAAATCAGCTTTAAATTGAATCCGAATATTTTGCTGGAAAAAGTTGAGCTTTACTTTAACCAAAGCTTGGTGGTAGTTTTCCAGCCGAATGAACAGAATCTTTATTCAGTGTTTTTTGTCCCTTCAGAGCTTAACCAGACAAACAAAATCCTGATCAAAGCCATAACCAAATCCGGAGATGTTTCAGAACTGGAAAAAGAACTTTTTAGCGAATAGCAAGCTGCCAGCCTTGCCTAAAAATCTATAATCTAAACTCTAAAATTTTTGTTCAAATTCTTAGCGGCATCAAGATATAGAAATAAGAACTGTCGTTTTCCTGGCGGATTAAAGCCGGTTTTTCCGCGGTGGTAAAGCCAATAAAAATTTTATCCTTTGGGTCTAAAACCGCCAAGCTGTCAAGCAAATAGCGATAGTTGAAAATTATTTCCCGATCCTGGCCTTTAGCTGAATCTAATTCAATCTTGCCCTGATTTTGGCCAATAAAACTGTCTGAAGCAGAAAGGCTGATTTTCTTTGCTTTAATATCAAGATTGAGCTTGACATCGTTTAATTTGGAAGCAAAGATTCCGGTAATCTTCAAAGACTCAAGCAATTTCCCATAACTGACAATTGCCTGGGCTTCAAAAGATTTTGGCACCACTGAATCATAATCAGGAAACTCGCCTTCCAAAAGTCGAGAAACTAATTTAGTTTCTTTCCAAGAAAACTGAATCTGATTCGGGTCAACCGAGATCTCCACTGGCTCAAGCTTTTCTTTGGCAATCCGGATTATTTCTTCGGCAGTCTTTAAGGGGATCAAACATTTAAAATCATTTTTAGTCAAGGGTTGAAAATCTTCAAAATTTAAGGTTTTTTCTGCCAAACGAAAAGTGTCAGTGGCAGTTAATTTTAAACCTAAGCTTTGATCCAAGAACAAAAAAAGACTTGCCAGTTCAGGCCGAAAATCAGATCGGCTTGAAGCAATGATTACTTGTTCCAAAGCCGCGGCTAAAAGCGGACTTTCCATCTTTAAAATTTTGTTGTCTTTTACTTCAGGAATTATTGGAAATTCTTCTGTTTCATAGCTTTGAAATTCAGCTTGGTAAGATTCGGTTGAAATCTTTAATTTTTTTTCATCTGAAATAACCTCAATTTTAGGTTCGTTTAACTGACTTAAAAAGGCAATTAAAGGCCGGGCAGCAACAACAATTTTACCCTCTTTCTCAACTTTTCCTGAAAACGAGGTTTTTATTCCCAGCTCTAAATTAGTTGAAGAAATATTAATTTCGCTTTTATTTACTTCAATTAAAAAAGAACTTAAAACCGGCAAATTATTGCTTTTGCCTAAACCCTTTTCAGCAATCAAAAAAGCTTTTTTTATGTTTTCCAATAAAGCAGTAAAACGCATAGTTATTATAAATTATATAAATTTTAATTATTTATTACTATTATTAGTGATTGAATTTTGTTGATATCTTTAATTTTTGCTTTTGTTATTGGTTTTTTTATTAACAGCTTTGGTTAATAAATTTGGGGATTACTTAGGATGAAAATTTAATAATTTTTTTATCAACTTTTTTTACCCAACTAATTCAGGCGTTTTCAACAAAGATTTTTTCTTTGATTGAGTTGATTTCTTGGGATAATTGAGTGTCAAAGCGAAGCTCCTTTTCTATTTTTGAGCAAGCGTGGATTACGGTGGTATGGTCTTTGCCGCCGAACTTTTCGCCAATGTTTGGATAAGACATCTTTAAAACTTCTCTCATCAGATACATGGCAATCTGCCGGGGACGAACCAGTTCTTGGGACCTTGATTTTTTAAACAGTCTGTCTTCGGTTAAATCATAAAAACTTGAAACAACTTTGATTACCTGTTTAGGATTTAAGGTTTTGTGAACCGGCCGGGCAAGATCAGCCAAAAGAGCTTCTATTTCTTTTAAGCCGGGCTGTTTTTGTTTGACTTTGGTATAGGCCAGAACTCGGTTGAAAGCCCCCTCTAATTCGCGAATGTTTCTTTGGATTGTTCGGGCAATTAACTCCAAAATTTCCTCATCTAAAATCGCTTTCTCTCCTCGGCTTTTCGCTTTTAGAATTGCCATTCTGGTTTCAAAATCAGGAATGCCGACATCAGCAATCATTCCGCCTTCAAATCTGGAGCGAACCCGTTCTTCAATTGAAGCGATTGCCTTTGGCGGACGATCAGAAGTAAAGACAATCTGCTTATTTTTTGTGTAAAGGGTGTTAAAGATATGGAAAAGTTCTTCTTGGGTCTTTTCTTTGCCGGCAATAAATTGAATGTCGTCAATTAAAAGCGCGTCCAGGTTTCTGAACATATTTTTTAACTCGCTGATAGTGTTTTTCCTGATTGCGGTAACAATATCGCTGACAAATTTTTCCGAGGTAATATACTGAATTTTTTTCTTGTTCTTGTATTTTTGCCTTAGAGCGTTGCCGATGGCGTGTAAAAGATGGGTTTTGCCCAAACCAACGCCGCCGTAAATAAATAAAGGATTGTATTTGATTCCCGGATCTTGGGCGGCAACCAAACTGGCCGCATGGGCAATTTCATTGCTTGAACCGACAATAAAGTTGTCAAAAGTATAACGGAGATTGAGATTTGTCTCTTTGTCAATTACATAACCGCCGAGTTCAAGCGGAATCGCCTCGGCAACAGTAAAGGTTTTAGCCGGAGCTCGGGGAGCGGTCTTAGCCGGACCGGCTTTTATTACGTATTCAATTGTTTTAATTTCATTGTCTATTTGCCGGAGAGTTTTTAAGACCAGTTTGTTGTATTTATTTTCCAGCCATTCTTTGGTAAAGCTGTTGTGGCAAGCGATTACCGCTTTGCCATTTTCTTTTTTAATCAAAGCAGAGCTTTTAAACCAAGTAATAAAATTTGCCCTGGAAATATTGAGCTCAATTTCAGCTAAAGCGGTTTGCCAGATTTGTTTTAATTCTAAATCATTCATTTTATTTTTATATTATATCCTTAACGAGTAAAGGAAGGGCAATTTAAAACAACTAACTCTGTGGCTAAGCTGTTGATAACCTGTGAAATAAGTTTTAGTTAAATTGACCAAATCTAAAATTAATGATAGATTAATTCAATAATTATTTTGTCTTTTTTCTGAAAAGATGTCAACGACTTATCAACCGAAAAAACGGAGAAGAGCGAAAAAGCACGGATTTTTAAAGCGCCAAAAAACCAAATCCGGGCAGGCAATCCTTAAAAAGAGGCGGCTTAAAAAAAGAAAAAAGCTGATTCCTTAATTTTATGATTTTTAAGAAAAATCGCCTGATAAAAAAGGCCGATTTTCAAAGGGTCATTTCAAAAGGAAAAAATTTGCCCGGAAACGAAATCAAGATTTTTTGGCTTGAAAATCAACTGGCTTATTCTCGGTTCGGCATTGTTTTGGCGAGAAAAGTCTTTCCGACTGCGGTTTTGCGCAACCGGTGCAAACGTTTGATTCGCGAGGCAATCAGAAAAAACTTGCCGATGTTGAAAACCGGGTTTGATGTAGTCGTTTTAGTTAGAGAAAATTTTTTCGCTTTAAGTCCGAAAAAAGATTTTTTCGACCAATTCTTGCTCCCGCTTTTCAGAAAAGCCGGCTTATTAGTTGAAAGCAATGTTTGAAAAATTTTTTATCCAACCAATTTATAATATTTTAGTTTTGATTGCGGCTAACCTGTCTCAACCGAATCTTGGTGTCAGCGTGATTGTTTTAGTAATTTTTTTGCGCCTACTTCTTTGGCCGTTTTTCCATAAAGCGATTGTCTCCCAGGCAGTGATTAAAAAAATCCAGCCCGAAGTTGAAAGGATTAGAAAAGTTTATAAAAATGACCAGGTTGCCCAGACAAAAGAGCTGTTGGCTTTGTATAAAAAAAATAATTTTAATCCTTTCTCAAGTTTTCTTGGCCTTTTGATTCAGCTGCCGGTTTTGATTGCTTTATATCAGGTTTTCTTAAGAACAACTAACGGAGTTGAGCTGTCTTTGCTTTATCCGGGCGTGCCCCGGTTAGGAGAACTCCAAACCCTATTTTTGGGAGCGTTTGAATTGACCCAAGCAAATCTAATTTTTTCCCTAATCGCGGCTTTGCTTCAAGGCGGCTATTCTTTTTTGCTTTCTAAAACCCAGAAGCAAGGTTTGACTGAGATTACAATGCTTTTGCTTTCTCCTTTGATTACCTTTGCAGTTGTTTCCCGCTTGCCTTCGGTGATTGCCCTTTACTGGTCAGTCACAACCATTATCTCAATTTTCCAGCAATTAATTACTGAACGTTTAATTAAAAAAGCCAATGAACGAGTTAGTTGACAAAATAAAAAATTTTTCTTCTTCTCTTTTATCAGTTGCCGGTTTTACCTTAAAAAGCATTGAGGCCCGGGAAGAGGACCAAACGGTTAAGCTTGACATTTTTATAGAAAACGCCGGTCTAGTAATCGGCGAAAATGGAGAAAATCTGTTTTATTGGGAGGCTGTTTTGAGTCAATGGGCCAGGCAGCAGTTTGATCAAGAAATCAGGGTGATTGTTGATATTAATAATTACCGCTGGCAGCACGAACAAAGGTTAAGAGAGTTGGCAAAAAAATCCGCCCGCCAAGTTGTTTTGAGTAAAAATTTAGTCAAGCTTCAGCCAATGTCAAGTTATGAAAGGAGGGTAATTCATACTGAATTGGCTCTGCACCCGGGCGTCGCAACAGAAAGCGAAGGCGAAGGCAGAGATAGGCGCGTAGTAATTCGGCCTCTTTAGGATTACGGGTAGACAAATATTTACAAATTTACCAGTTACAAATTCCAACAAAACCCTGCTAATTTACGAATTATTACCGATATTTATCAATCAATCTTATTAGTATAATTGGTACCAATTACTAAATTAGCAGGATACAACAATGAAACAATGTGGCGATGAGACAATGACATTAAGGTTGATTTTTATCGGTTTTGTGCTAAGATACTCGGTACTGATTTGTGTACGCAGATAAAGGCCTTTTTTCTTGAAAAAATCAGAGCTTTTAAATCTCAACTTAAAAATCGGCCTAAAAACCTAATAAAAAAGACAAAGCTTGGTAATCAAGCGCGGATTTTTATTTTAAAGCGGGTTGAAAAACTTAACTTTATTTTAAGGTTTTATCCGGCAAGAGCTTTGGCAATGGATTTTTTAGCCAAACCGCTTGTTTTTGTTGGTCTGGCAGTAATAATTAACTTATTTGGGTCAGAAAAACTTTTCAGCCTTGGTTCAAACAGGGTTTTTGGCGGACCGGCTGATTCCGGTTTTGACTTGGCTCAAGTTAAACAGATAGACTCAGCTTTTGCTGCTGGCCAGGCGGATTTTTCTCTGCCTTTTTCTTTTTCAATCCAGTTTTACCGGGGCGCGGTTTTAGGCTGGTCTCAGCCTTTAATTAAAGACAGCGAAGACGAGGTTGAGAACGAGTCTTTTGCTAATCGGGTTTTATTCAGTTATTTGGTTCAAGAAGGAGATACTTTAGAATCTCTGGCCGCCAAATTTTCAATTGATAAAGATACGATTATCTGGGCGAATAATTTAAAAGATTCGGAAATTCAGTCCGGAGATTATTTGATTATTTTGCCGATTTCCGGTGTTTTGCACGAGGTTGATCAGGGTGAAACCTTAGCGGGCTTGGCTGAATATTATAATGTTGCCGAAGAAAGAATCGTTTTGGCTAATAATCTATTTGACCAGGAACAGGTTATGCCCGGAGAAAAATTAATCATCCCCGGAGGTTTGAAAAAACAGAAATTGAGCTTAAATCAGACAACCGGCTCTTTTCAAGGGTTTTTCCGGATGCCGACAACCGGCTGGAACTGGGGCCGGCTGCATAGTGATAACGCGGTTGATATTGCCAATTCTTGCGGCACGCCGGTTTATGCTTCTGCTGATGGTTATATTGAACAAGCAGATTCTGTTGGCTGGAATAATGGTTATGGCAATTATATTTTAATTAGCCACAGAAATAATTTAGAAACTCTGTACGCCCATTTATCAGCCATTTTTGTTTCTCCGGGAGCTTATGTCAGCCAGGGTGATTTGATCGGCGCGATTGGCAATACTGGTAAAGTTGATGGTTATACCGGCTGCCATCTGCATTTTGAAGTCCACGGCGCGGCTAATCCGTTTGCGAGATAGCCAGCGAATTAATACGAATTTACGAATAAGCGAATTTGTATATTCGTTTATTCGTAAAAATTCGTTATTCGTTGATTTTTTATTCTTCTCGGTATTGCAATGCCTCAGCGAGATGAGGCATTTTTATATTTTCTGAACCATCTAAATCAGCGATTGTCCGGCTGACTTTTAAGATTCGGTGGATTGCCCGAGGCGATAAGATAAATTGTTTTTCCGCTTTTTCAATTAATTGTTCGGAGCTTGAATCAAGCTGGCAGAATTTTTCAATCTGCTTTAATTTCATTTCGGAGTTAGTTAAAATTTTCTCATTTTCAAATCTTTGTTTTTGCTGTTCTCTTGCCCTCCGGACTTTTTGCTTTATTTTTTCTGTTGCCCGGCTGTCTTTTTCCGCTTTTAACTGGGCAAAGTTTATTCTCGGCACCTTGACAATTAAATCAATCCGGTCTAAAAGCGGGCCGGAAAGCTTTTTTTGGTATTTTTGGATTGAAGACATTGAGCAGGAACAATCGTGTCTTGGGTCGCCGAACCAGCCGCAAGGGCAAGGATTCATTGCCGCGACTAGACTGAATTTAGCCGGGAAAATAAGATTTTTTCTTGCCCGGGAAACAGAGATCATCCCTTCTTCTAAAGGCTGGCGCAGGCTTTCTAAAACTGGCCGGTTAAACTCTAAAATCTCGTCCAGAAACAAAACCCCCCGATGAGCTAAACTGATCTCGCCCGGTTTTGGATTTTGTCCGCCGCCAACAATAGCTACAGCAGAAGCGGTATGATGCGGGTTTCTGAATGGCCTGGTTTTGATTAGGGGTTGGTTTTTGTTTAAAAGTCCGGCAACGCTGTAGATTTTGGTGATCTCGGTTGCTTCCTGGATAGTCAAAGGCGGCAAAAGCGAAGGCAGAGCTTTGGCTAATAAAGTTTTACCTGTCCCTGGCGTGCCCTTGAGCAGAAGATTGTGGCCTCCGGCTGCGGCAATCTCCAGCACCCTTTTAACTGAATCTAATCCGGCAATTTCATGAATTTCAAATTCAGGCTCAAAGAAATCTGTTGAAAAACTATGCTTAACCGGCTCAACCAATTTAGTATTTTCTAAATGAAGAATTAATTGCTCTAAGGTTTTTATCGGAATAATTTTAATTTGATTAGCCAGTAGAGACGCTTCTGGGGCATTTTCTTCTGGAATAAAAACCGCTTCAAACTTGTTTTTTGCCGCCATTTCCACAATCGGTAAAATCCCCGGGGTTTTTCTGGTGCTGCCGTCAAGCGCCAGCTCGCCGACAAAGACTTTATTTTTTGCTTCAAATTTTTGGATCTGCTCGCTGGCTAAAGCAAAACCAATTGCCATAGCCAGGTCATAACCGGCGCCTTCTTTTTTGATGTCTGCCGGCGCCAAGTTGATAATTAGCTTTTTATGAAAAGATAAAGGCGGCTTGATGCCGCTATTTTTTAAAGCCAAAGAGATTCTTTCTCTTGATTCTTCAATTGCTTTGTCAGCCAAACCAATAATCTGGAAAGAGTGGAGTCCTGACGAGAAATCAACTTCAACCTCTATGGGCAAAGCCTCGATTCCAAAGGTTGACGCTGAACGAACTTTGATAGGCACAATAAAAGTCAAAAATCAAAATTTGCCATTAGTTTAACTGGCGCAGTCAATGCAAGCGGTAGCGGCGGGATTGAGTTTTAATCGTTCCCAGGGGATTTGTTTCCGGCAGTTTTGACAGACGCCAAAATCATCTGAATCAAGTCTTTCTAAAGCTTGATTGATTTCTTCCAAACGTTGTTCAAAGATCTGTTCCAGAGACCTCATTCTTAGATAACGCTCTTCTTGAGCTGCCTGGTCTTCAGGGTTGATTTCTTTTTCTTTTTGGAAAAACACTGTCTCGTGCCCGCCCGGGGAAGAGGGGTTTTCAATCGTAAAAGAATGGAGTTCTTTCTCGATCCTTTGTTTTTCGTCTAACAAAAGTTTTTTTAACTCTTGTTTTTGCGCTTGGGTAATCATTTTACCGGTTTATTAACGGAATAATTGTTTTAAAAACTTGCTCATTCGAGCTGATAATTAAATAATTATCCAAAAAGCCATAAATGAATTCAGAAAAACCAAGTTTTATCTTTCTGGCCGAGACTGAATTTATTATAACATCTTTAAAGGTTTCTTGCCCTCTTTTTTGGGGAGATTCAGGCAAGAAAACAAGCGGGAAATATTCTTCTACATTGGCCGTTTCCCAGCTTTTCAGAATTGACTTAACCGAGGCTAAGGTTTCCGGCCGAAGAGATAAAACTAAACCGGTTTTTGATTCGCCTGTTTCTAACCAATAGGTAAAAATTAAGTAATCTTTATCCGGAGCAGATTTAAAGCTTGATAAAGCATCAGGCGCAATCAGTTCAATTAAGCTTAAAGAGTCTAGGTATTTCCCCTGGCTGTTTAAAAAGTCATAAGTTACTAAACTGCCCGATTCTTTGGGTAAAAGAGTTTCTATTTTTAGTTTTTCCAGCAACTCTGATGAAGTCTGTTTTTGCAGGACTAAATTGACTTTTTCCGCTTCGGTTAGTTTGATTGACGGGCTGATCGGGCTTGGGCTTGGGCTGGGGCTTGGCTGTTCGGTAATAACTGGGCTTGGAGACGGCTGCTTTATTCCAACCAGTTTTTTGCTGATCTCTGGGTAAATGACCCAGAAAACCAAGCTGCCGATAAAGATCGCGCCTAAAACAGAACCGGCAATAATTAAAATGAGATTGGTTTTATCTCCTGGAGAGACCGGCGCTTGCTCTTGGGGCGCGGTTGATTTTGGCTCCGGTATCGGCTGAGCTTGAAGATCAAGCTCAGGCGGTTTTATCTCTGCTTCAGCCGGTTTTTGCTCTTCAAACAAAAAATCAGTTTTATCTTTGAGCTTTTCTTCCGGTTTTGACTGAAATGTTCCGCCGCCTTCTTTTAACTCTTTAAGGTCAGAGCTCATTGTTCTGATCTTGATGTTGGGAAAGTATTGGCGGATTTTATTGTTTTCTTGGGCCATGGTTTTGATGGTTTTCCGGATGAGTTACCTGTTTTAATGATAACCTGATTTTTCCGTCAGGCAAGACCTCAATTATCTTGACTGGCAAAACCTGGCCGATCTTAACTACTTCGTCCACGCTTTCAACTCGGCGCGGAGCTAATTCAGAGATATGAATCATGCCTTCTTGGTTCGGACCCAACTCAACAATTGCGCCAAAATCAAGTATTTTTGATATTTTGCCTTCAACTACTTCACCAACCTCATATTCTTTGGTAATCTGCTCGACTAACTTAACTGTTTTTTCAGCCGCTTCTTTGGTTTCAGCGGTAATGTAAACCGTGCCGTCTTCTTCAATGTCAATGACAGCGCCAGTTTGGTCAGTAATGGCGTGAATGGTTTTGCCGCCGGTGCCAATCAGCCCGCCGATTTTTTCTTTAGGAATTGAGACGATTAACACCCGAGGCGCGTATTGGGATAATTCCGGACTCGGCTTGTCAATTGCCCGCTCCATTTTTTCAATAATCTGAAGCCGGGCTTGCTTAGCTCTATCCAGAATCTCGGTTAAAATCTTTGAGTCAATCCCTTCAATTTTTACATCCATCTGGATTGCGGTGATGCCGTTTTTTGTCCCGGCGACTTTGCAGTCCATATCGCCATAATGGTCTTCCGGACCCTGAATGTCAGTCAGGATTTTATAGTTGCCTTTTTCATCAACAATCAAGCCTAGAGCAATGCCGGCAATGTGAGTTTTGATTGGCACACCTGCGTTCATTAAGGCCAGAGAACTGCCGCAGACCGAAGCCATTGAAGTTGAGCCATTAGAAGAAAGGATTTCGGTTACAATTCTAATTGTATAAGGGAACTCTTCTTGGCTTGGGATTAGCGGAGCAAGGGCTTTTTCCGCCAGAGCGCCATGGCCGATCTCGCGCCGGCCCGGGCCCCTTAATGGCTTGGTTTCTCCGGTTGAGTAAGGCGGGAAATTATAGTGGTGCATAAACCGCTTTTCTCCGGTAATTTCCATGCCCTGCATTAACAGGATGTCTCCGGGCGCGCCTAAAGTCAGCACTGACAAAGCATGGGTTGAGCCGCGCATAAACAGGCCTGAACCATGGGTTCTTGGCAAGACGCCAATAAAAGCCTCAATCGGCCTAATTTCGTCTAATTTTCTGCTGTCAACCCGCTTTTCTTCGGTTAAAACTTTTTCGTGGACCAATCTGTCAATCATTTTGTCCAAGATTCTTAGGGCAATCGGTTCTAGTTCCGGTTTTTCTTGGTTTTCCAGCATTTCTTTTAACTCTATTTGAAGAGCCTCTAAACCGGCCGGTTTTTCAGAGCTGTTTTTTTCCTGCTTGCTGAAAATTGCCGGCTCTAATCTTTGGTTAATAAACTCTTTGATTAATTTTTCTTCTTCTGAAGTCAGTTTTTCTGCCGGCGCCTTGACTTCAATTTTGTTTGTTCCGAGTTTGGTTGAGGGATCGGCGGAGAGCTCTTTAATAATTTCTTCTTGCCAAGCAATTAATTCCTGGATCTGTTTGTGACCCAGAAGACTAAGTTCAGCAATCTCGTTTTCTTGAGCTTCTTGGCCGGAAACCTCAATCATATTGATCTTGTTTTTAGTGCCGCCCCAGAAGCTGTCAATTTTAGCTGTTTCTCTTTGTTCATAAGCTGGAGAGACAATTGTTTGGCCATTGGTTTGGGCAATTCTCACTCCGGAGACCGGTCCTTGGAACGGAATTGGCGATAAGCAGGAAACCAAAGACGCGCCTAAGAGTCCGACAAACTCCGGGTCGTTTTCTCCGTCAATTGAAAGAACGGTAATGACAATCTGGACTTCCCGCCTAGTGTTTTTGTCAAATAAGGGTCTTAGAGTCCGGTCAATCATCCGGCCGGTTAAGATGGCCGCTTCGGTTGGCCGAGTTTCTCTGCGGATAAACCGCGAGCCATAGATCTTCCCCGCGGCATAGTATTTTTCTTCATAATCAACGGTTAAAGGAAAGAAATCAATTTCCTGCCTGTCTTGCTTGCCGGAAACAAAAGTAACCAAAGCGACGGTTTCTCCGTACTTAATTAAACAAGAAGCATCTGCTTGTTCAGCCAAAGGCGAGAACTCAATCTCAATGGTCTTGCCGGCAAATTCCTTTTTAAATGTTTTTTTATCCATAATTAAATGTCAGATACCAATATACCAATGAATGCGAATGATACGAATTTATTTATTAGTATCATTAGTACCCATTTGTATATTAGTATCTTTTATTAATAGATTATTTTTTTCGACTTTTGTTATTGCTTAAGCAATAATTTAATTTATTTAATTTTTTGAACCAGGCAGTAAAAAAGTCTTTGGTTTTTCGCCTAAATCGATAAAACTGTCAGCTTGCTCTTTTAATTTTGAAGAAGCGCTTTTAGAAAAAGCCATTACTTCAACGAATTTTCCTTGGGCTTGTAAGTATTCAACCAGCGGAGTAAAGTCGCCGTCGCCGGTAGCCAAGACTACCGCATCAACTGACGGCGCCAAGCGAATCGCGTCAACGGTCATACCCACATCCCAGTCGCCTTTTTTCATTCCCCCGGGGAAGATTTGAAGGTCTTTGATTCTCAATTCAATACCAAAGCTTTTTAGGGCGTCAAAAAAAGCCGTTTCTCCCGGCGTGTCTTCGGTTTTGACCACATAGGCAAAGATGCGCAAAAGAGCCCGGTTTTTTATGGCGTATTTGATCGCGTTCTCAAAATTGACTTTTGCTTTGAAAAGATTTTTTGCCGAGTGATAAAGGTTCTGGACATCAATAAAGATTGCCACTCGCTGGGCTTGATGGGAAAAATTTGGTCTCACAATGTTTGTTTTTAAAGCCCAAGAGATTGGGTCAGCTTTTTATGCCTTTTAGGGTTATTGGCTTTAAGCCAGGTTAAAAGCCGTTTTCTTTTAATCACCATTTTCAATAGCCCCCTTCTTGAAGAAAAGTCTTTTTTATGGTCTTTTAAATGGTCAGAAAGCTCATTGATTTTCTTGGTGAGCAGAGAAACCTGAACCTCTGGAGAGCCAGTGTCTTTGGTGTGAGTTCTGGCCTTGATAATGATTTTCTCTTTGACAGATTTTTTCAGCATTAAACCATTCTAACACGAAAGAAATAAAATTTCCACTTTGTTTCATTGCTGCATTATTCGTTGACGAATTATTGAAAATTGGAAATTGGAAATTAGAAACTTTACTTGGTTTCTATATTTTGATAATGCCGGAGAGCTTTTAATGAACCATTATCCAGTTCAATCGCGACTAAATCTAATCTGATTGCCTGTTTTTCCAGCTTGATTTTTTCAGAGATTAGATAAATCTCGATCGCTTTTTTCAGCTTTTTAATTTTCGCTTTGTTAAAATGCTCTTCTGGGAAGAAGTTTTGGTTAGTTGCGCCCGCTTTAACCTCAACAAAAACTAAAACCCGGCCTTTTTTTGCGACAAGATCCAGTTCGCTTAATTTGGTTTTAAAGTTGCGAGCCAGGATTTTATAACCTTGTTTTTTCAGATAATCAGCCGCGATCTGCTCGCCCAATTGACCGATATTTGCCATTAAAATTATTTTATCAATTGTCAAACGTTTTTAAATCAATTAAAATGGATTTACTGCGGGTGTAGTTTCCGCCAGGGGCGGATCCGCCTTTGGCGGACAGTGTATTTTTTGAAACAAAACATTATCTTTTTGCGGTGGTAGCTCAGTTGGTAGAGCGGCTGCCTTCCAAGCAGCAGGTCGCGGGTTCGAGACCCGTCCGCCGCTCCAGTCATAGGTGATGCTAGCAAGATTTACTAAATTTGGATTTTTGCGGGACAAGGTTGAGATGGGAGTTCGACTCCCTTCACCCGCTCAAATTGGGGAATTTCGATTGGGATTATTCCGGAATCAATTTAATTAAAACTCCGCTATAATATTCTTATGGCTAAGCAAAAAATTGCTCTAGTTTGCGGCGGACCATCATCAGAACACGAAGTCTCGCTTAAAAGCACTGCCGCAATTTTAAAAAACATAAACTCGGACAAATACGAGATCTTTGTTTTTTATTTGGATAAGCAGTTAAACAGCTGTTTTTTTGAAGTTAAAGCTGGTCAAGATTTAGTCATTCCTCAAGACAGATCTTTGTATCTACCATTTTTAGACGGGATTCAGAAAAATTTAACTCAATGCGATAAAGCAGTGCTAATGGGAATCCATGGCGAGTTTGTTGAAGACGGCCGGCTGCAAAATATCTTAGATTTTTTTGGGATTAAATATACTGGTTCAGGAATGGAGGCCAGTGTTTTGGCAATGGATAAATACGATTCGATGAATTTAGCAGAAAAGCTGGTTGGGATAAAAATGCCCAAAACAATTATTTTTAATTCCCAAAATCCTGTTGATCTTAGCGGTTTTGAATTTCCTTTAGTTTTAAAACCAAATAACGCTGGCTCAAGCGTGGGTGTCAGGATTATTAAATCAAAGAATGAGCTTGAACAAGCGCTTGAACAGATAAAAACCGAGTTTAAGTTTGATTACTGGCTGATTCAGGAATATATTACCAACGCTTTAGAGATTTCTTGCGGCTGTTTGGAGAAAACTAATGGCGAGTTTATTCAACTGCCGCCAATTGAGATTATCCCCAAAGTCTCAAGCTTTTTTGACTATTCAGCCAAATATCAAGTTGGCGGGTCAAAAGAGATTACCCCGCCCCAGAGTATTTCTAAAGAGTTGTCAGATAGAGTTTCAAAATTAGCTTGCCAAATTCATCAAGTTTTACGTTGTAAAACCTATTCCCGGTCAGATTTTTTAGTTCAAGGAGAGCAAGTGGTTTATTTGGAGACCAACACCTTGCCCGGAATGACCCAGACCTCGCTTTTGCCCCAAGAAGCTAAGGCCGCGGGCATCTCATTTTCCGAGCTGATTGATTTTGTGATTGAGAATTAGTTATTTTTCATTTTCCCGATTTTTTAAAGCCTGCTCCGGGGTTTTAGCCATTGGCCAAAGCATTTCAAAAATCTGTTTTTGGAGTTTGGTAATTGATTGGTTGCGGATCTCAACCCCGAAGATTTCTTCGTCCAGCCATTGATAAAAAGCAATCGTATCACTATAGATAATCAGGTCGTGGTTAATGTTTATTCTGCTGGCTGGCAGATATCTGGCTTGATAATACTGAAAAACCGGCGATTGTTTGATTAATAACAGGTTTTTTCTTGAAAGGTACTTATCATTGTCAGAGATTAAGTCGCGGATCTTGATTTTTCGGCGCCACCTTTCTTCTCTGAACTGCTGGGCAAATTTTTTATCTGTACTATCTTCATAGCTTAAAAAAGCATAGCCAGCTACCTCTTTTGTTTTAAGTGAGTTCCATAAAAGCTGTTTAATTCCGTTTTTGCCCCGATAAAAAACAACTTTTGTTTCTCCTTGTTTAACTGATCTTTGCTTTTTTAGAATGTTTTTAATCTCAGGCAGTGCTAATTCCAGATTTTTAGCTTTTTGTTTTCGTTCGGCAATCAACCATTCTAAATGAGAAAAATTACTTGCTTTAGCTAAAGTCCTTTTTTGGTCAATTATCTCTTCGACTAATCCCAGGTTTTTTAATCGTTCTAAAATCCGGTAAATGTTAGTTCTGGGTATGTTTGTTTTTCTGGCAAGTTCCAGAACAGACAAAACTTCCTGTTCTAAAAGAGATAGATAAACTGAAGCCTCGTCTTGGTTTAAGTCAAGATTAAGAAAAAATCGGTTGATTTTAATATTTCTGTCCTCCATCTGGACAACAATTTAATAGTTTTTATACTTAATTATAAAATTTATCCAGAACTTTGTCCAGATTATAAACAAGGAGGTTGATATGAATTCTATTCAGGATTGGCGGGAAAAGATTGGGAAAGTCAAAATAGTCAAAGGGGGCAATTTTCGGGTAATTAAAGGGCATTTGATTGCTGCCACTACCTTGATGGAAATTCTCGGTTTCGAAGAGTTGAAATATAAGCGTCAAGGAGACGAGATTCAAGGCAGGCGAGTTTTTCACCATCCATCAAGATTTTTGTTCGGAAGGACAGTGATACTGACAACAGTCGAACAAGAATCTGAGATTAATGGCGAGCTGGTTTTGCAGGCTTCTGACCCAGAGCGAGTTGAGAAAACGCTTGGGAGATGGGCTTGGCACGGTGGTCTTGACTATTGGTCTTTTATTAACCATCAAGAAAAGTGGATTAATATCGGAATTGGCGGAGTCCTGTTCTTTATCATCAGGTTAATTCCTTAACCTTCTCAAGCAGCGGATTTAAATCCGCTGCTTTGTTTTTGGGCTAGTTAATAATTGTTTTGAGTTCGCTTTCGTGATAAAATAAGACAGATTCTTAGAATTTTTTGCTTTGAAACTCAGAAACAGGTTTTGGATTTTTTATTTTCGGATTTAGAGTTTATTTAGAAATTAGGCATTAGGAATTAGGATTTTCATCAGATGGTTATTACTTATTACGGTTTATCTTGTTTTAAAATAGAGACCAATGATTTGGTGATTGGTCTAAGTCCGTTTGCCAAGAATGAAAAATTAGGCACTCCTCGGGCGCCGCGGTTCAAAGCCCAAGTGGTATTAATTTCCCAACCAGCCAGCGAGCTTTATAACTATACTGGTTCAATTGAAGGCGAACAGTTAACTTTTGATTCTCCGGGCGAGTATGAGGTCGGCGGCGTGTTTATTTACGGCTTTTCCGGCCAGCCAAAGTTTGCCAAGGCAAAAACCAAGCAGAGTACAATTTTTATGATTAAATCCGAAGGCCTAACCTTAGCTTATTTAGGCGGCTTTAGCGGCAGTAATATCTCTGAAGGCGTTTTGGAGAGCTTGGGTGATGTTGATTTATTGATTTTACCGATCGGCGGCGGCGAAGTTTGCGATTCTGAACAGGCAGTCAGTTTGGTTAGCCAGATTGAGCCGAAGATTGTTATCCCGATGCACTATCAGCTCAAAGGTTTGAAAATAAAGCTGGGCCCATTAGAAGATTTTGCCAAAGAAATAAACTTAAAACCGGAGAGTCTGGATAGGCTTTCAATTAAAAAAATCGCTCCTGCTGAAGAATTAAAATTTATCAGTTTGGAGCCGCAGAATTTTTAATCTAAAAAATGCCAAGGTTAAAAGAAAAATTAAAAGAGTTGAAAAAAAAGCCAAAATCAGTTAAGCAAAACCTTTCTTTTTTGATTTTGGTTTTAATCGTGCCAATAATAATATTTTTTTGGTTTATTGGCTTGAAATCGAATTTGGAACGAGTCTCTTTGTCCGGAGAACAAGAATTTTTTGGCGAGAAAATCATTGAGTTAATCAAGCTGTTTTTTAGTTATGTTAGCCAGGGATTTGTTTTGCTTTATTCGCGGTTGACCGAGCTTATCAGCAGGGTTGATTGGTTAAGCTTCCTGAAAAATCTTGGCCGGTTAATCTTGGGCAAGCCAAGAGTTGAATTTTTAGAGCCGGGGCAGCCGATTGATCTGCCAATTAGCAGTTAGAAGGTAAAATGGCAAAAGAGCAAAAACCAGAGATAAGAGAAAAAATCAAAGAACAAGGCATTATTAGCGAGATGCGCGAGTCTTATTTGGCTTACGCGATGTCAGTGATTGTTTCCCGGGCTTTGCCTGATGTTCGGGACGGTTTGAAACCGGTTCAGCGCCGGATTTTGTATTCAATGTACGATTCTGGTTTGCGCCATAATTCAAAAACAGTTAAGTCAGCCAGGATTGTTGGTAATACTATGGGGAGATTTCATCCGCATGGCGATGCCGCGATCTACGATGCTTTGGTTAGAATGGCCCAGCCGTTCAGTTTACGTTATCCTTTAATTGTTGGCCAGGGCAATTTTGGCTCAATTGACAATGACCCGCCTGCGGCCCAGCGATACACTGAAGCCAAACCCTCTGCTTTGGCTGAAGAGATGCTTCAGGATATTGAAAAAAACACCGTTGAGTTTAGGCCTAACTATGATAATAGCTTAGAAGAGCCAGCAGTTCTGCCGGCAAAACTGCCCAATCTTTTGATTAATGGTTCAATGGGAATTGCGGTTGGTATGGCAACTAATATTCCGCCTCATAATCTTTCCGAAGTTGTTGAAGCAATGCAGCATCTATTGAAAAATGAAAAAGCCAAAACCGAAGACTTGCTGAAGTTTATTAAGGGTCCGGATTTCCCTACCGGCGGAACGGTTTTTGACCAAGGCCAGATGCTTTCTGCTTACAGCACCGGCAAGGGTTCGGTTTTAATCCGGGGCAAGGCGGAGATTGAACAAAGGCAGGCAAAGAAAAAAACCGTTTCCGGCTGGGACATTGTTATCTCGGAAATTCCCTATGAGGTTAACAAGGCCAGCCTAATTGCCAAGATTGCTGATTTGGTTGAGAGTAAAAAAGTTGACGGAATTCGGGATATTCGCGACGAATCAAACAAAGACGGGATTCGGGTTGTCGTTGAGCTTAAAACCGATGTTCAGCCCCAGAGAATCCTGAACCTGCTTTATAAATATACGGATCTTCAAAAAGCTTATCATTTTAATATGGTTGCTTTGGTAAACGGAATCCAGCCGAAAATTTTGTCTTTGAAAGAGTTTTTAGAAGAGTTTTTAAACCACCGGAAAATTGTGGTTACCCGCAGAACCGAATACGATTTGGCTAGAACCAAAGACCGAATCCATATTCTTGAAGGTTTAGCCACGGCGCTGGACCATATTGACGAGATTATTGAACTGATTAAAAAATCAAAAGACAAGCTCCAGGCAAGAGAGAATCTGATGAAAAAATTCAAGCTTTCAGAGAAGCAGGCCGAAGCAATCTTGGCGATTCGTTTAGAAAGCTTGGCTAAGCTGGAGAGTGAAAAGATTTATGCTGAATTAAGAGAAAAGAAAAAATTAGCCAAGGAGCTGCAAGCAATTCTTGATGATCCGAAAAAAGTTATCCAAGTGATTGATGCCGAGCTGGCTGAGGTTAAAGAAAAATTTGGCGACTCCAGAAAAACCCAGATCGATTCGGGCCAAATTAAAGAGTTTAAAGACGAGGATTTAATCAAGCAAGAATCAGTGATTATTACTTTGTCTCAGGAGGATTATATCCGCCGCCTTAATCCGGAATCTTTTCGAGTCCAGAAGCGGGGCGGCAAAGGCGTAACCGGATTTGAGACCAAAGAAAAGCAGGATATTCCTCTGTTGGCCAAAGTTTGCCAAACTCATGATTTGCTTTTGTTCTTCACCAATACCGGCAAAGTTTTCTTTACCAAAGCTTATGAGATTCCAGAATCAAGCCGGTTAAGCCGCGGCAAGCCAGTAAACAATTTTCTCAATATCTCTGCAGATGAAAAGGTTGTCGCCTTAATCTCTTATCAGGAAAAATCCAGCCAAGCCAAATATTTAATTTTGGCAACCGAAAAGGGTGTGGTTAAAAAACTGAAAATAGACCAAGTTTTGGGCCGGCGGCGCAATGGCTCCCGGGTGATTAGTTTAAAAAAGAACGATTCTTTAATTGGGGCAGATTTTTCTTCCGGACAAGACCAGGTAATTTTAATTAGCCAATCAGGCCAGTCAATTAGGTTCGCTGAAACTAATATCCGGGCCCAAGGTAAAGCCTCTCAGGGAGTCAGGGGCATGGGCTTAAAAAAAGACGACAAAGCTATTAGTTTGAATGTGATTGAAAAAAATAAAGCCAAAACCCAGAAAATTTTAGTAATTACTGAAAAGGGCTTTGGCAAATTTTCAGCTTTAAAAGATTATCGGCTTCAAACCCGGGCCGGTTCAGGAATCAAAACCGCGAAACTTAACGAAAAAGTTGGCCGTTTGATTTTGGGCAAAGCGATTGACAATGAAGAAGAATTGATTATACTTTCTCATTCTGGCCAAGCGTTGAGAATTCAGCTTGAGTCAATTCCGGTTTTAAGCCGGGCAACCCAAGGGGTAAAACTGATCAACTTAGCGGAGAAGGACAGGGTTGCCACTGCTGCAGTTTTATGAAATCTGAATTTAAAAATTTACCCGGTTCAAAAATCAGTTTAAAAATTACTCTTCCTCAAGAAGAATTTAAGGTTTTTGTTGACCAAGCTTTAACAGAGTTGGCAGCGGAAACTGAACTGCCGGGTTATCGGAAGGGCAAAGCGCCAAAAGAGTTAGTTCAGCAAAAACTCGGCGAGTTTGCGATTTACCAAAAAGCCGCTGAAAAAGCAATCGAAAAGCTTTATTGGCAGGAAGTTGAGAAAAACAACTGGGAAGCGATTACTAAACCGGAGATTGCTATTACCAAGTTAGCGCCAAATAATCCTTTGGAGTTTGAAGCAGTATTTGCTATTGTTCCTGAACTGAATTTGCCGGATAACTATAAAGATTCTTTAAAATCTCTTAAAAAAGAAAAAAAGCCGGTTGAGGTTCAAGATAAAGAGATTCAGTCATCGCTTTTATGGCTTCAGCGGTCCCGGAGCAGCTTTAAGGAAGTTGATCGTCCGGCTGAAGAAAAAGATTGGCTGACCATTGATCTGTTAATCAAACAGAACAATCAAGCGGTTGAAGCCGGAGAGCAGAATGATTTTCGGTTTGTTTTAGAAAAGGACGCTCTAATGCCCGGATTTTTTGAGCAGGTTTTGAACCAAAAAAAGGGCGACCAGCTGAATTTTTCTTTATCAGCGCCAAAAGATTATTGGCAAAAAGACTTGGCCGGCAAAAAGCTTGATTTTAAGGTTTTGATTAAAAAAATTGAGCAAGAGATTCTGCCCGAACTTAATGATGAGTTTGCCAAAACTCTGGGCAAGTTTAATTCTTTGGCTGAATTAAGGCAGAGCATTGCTCACGGATTGAAGCATGAGGCGGAAGAAAAAGAAATCCAAAGATTCCGTTTGGTTTTGCTCAATCATTTGAGCGAGATGGTTGAACTTGAGCTGCCCGAAGCATTGATTGACCGGGAGGAAGAGATTATGCTTGAAGAGCTAAAATCTTCAATTGCCAATTCTGGTTTGGCTTGGCAGGATTATTTAGGCCAGCTGAAAAAATCAGAAGCGGATCTGAAAAAAGAATTTAAATCAGAAGCAGAAAAAAGATTAATCTATGCTTTGATTTTGGCAAAGGTGGCGGAAAAAGAATCAGTTGAGCCGGACAAACAGGAAGTTGAACAGGAAGCAGACAAGTTTTTAGCCAGGTTTAAAACCACCGGACAGGCGGAAAAATCAATTGACGTTTATAAGCTGATTGCTTATACTAAAGAAAAGCTTAAAAATGAAAAAACTTTACAATTACTTGAACGGATCGCCCTATCCTGAATCAGGCAAAAAGCAATACAACCAGCTGATTCCGATGGTGGTGGATAAAACCCCCTTTGGCGAAAGGGCTTATGATATTTATTCCCGTTTATTAGAGGACCGAATCATTTTTCTTGGCGGGCCGATTAATGATGCGGTGGCAAATACGATTATTGCCGAATTCCTGTTTTTAGAAAGTCAAGATCCAGAAAAAGATATTCGTTTTTATATCAACTCTCCCGGCGGCGAAGTGCCGGCCAGTTTGGCAATTTATGATGTCATGCAGTTGGTTAAGCCGGATGTGGAAACTATCTGTATTGGCACGGCTGCTTCTGGCGCCGCCGTTTTGTTAGCCGCTGGCAGTAAAGGCAAAAGATATGCTTTGCCCAATGCCGTAGTAATGCTTCACCAGCTTTGGGTGCCTGGAGTTGGCGGCCAAGCCAGCGATGTCGAGATTTATACCAAACATATCTCAAAAACAAAAAAACAGTTGAACCAGATTTTAGCTAACCATACCGGCCAGTCTTTAGCTAAAATTGAAAAAGATACAGACAGGGATTTTTTTATGACCCCGGACGAAGCGAAAACCTACGGCGTGATTGACAATGTTTTAAAAGAACCGCCAAAGACAACAAAAAAGAAAAAATAGCTCTTGTTGCTAATAAAGTAAAAAACTATTGCTTCAGTATACTGAAGCAATAGTTTTTTTGTAAACTTCTTCTGATTTTTGTATTTACTCGATTTTTAAATAGAGTTTATTTTTCCTAAAACTAAAATAACTGAAGCCAAATCAAAACAAATGTTAACAAAAAGTTCGCGGCCGCGAACTTTTTGTTAACATTGTCAAGAAGCCTCAAAAACCCTGAAAACAGAAAACAAAAGTAAAAGCATTAGAAGCAGACTGCCAGCTGTTGGTTCCAAGCAAAATCAGGAGATCGGTTATCGGGTTGGTTTTACTTACTTTATTACTTACCACTTTTTATTTAAACCCTTTCAGTGTAGCTCTCAACGATTTTTTTGTAGAACCAAAAGCTTTGCCTTGGTTTGGCAGTTATTTTTTCATAATCCATTTCTAAGAGTCCAAAGCGCGGCTCTTTGCCCAAAGCCCATTCAAAGTTGTCTATTAAAGACCAGTGAAGATAACCAATGATTGGCACGCCTTGTTTCATTGCTTGGTCAAGCCCCAAAATATGGTCTTGAATAAACTTTGGTCTTTTTTCGTCTTTTTTATCAGCCAAGCCGTTTTCAGTGATTAAAATCGGTTTTTTTGCCAGCCGATAAACTTGTTCAGCCACTTTGGCAATGCCTTGGGGATAGATCTCCCAACCAAGATCAGAAAAAATTTTGTTCTTTTTCCTCGAAATTAACGGGTTAATCTTAATTAAATTGTGAAAATAATAATTAATTCCAATAAAGTCAAGCAGCTCTTTGTTTTTAAGCTCTGCTAGCACGCCCCAATCAGTATAGTTTTGAAATATCTTTACCAGCAGATTCCCTAAAGGATAAAACTTAAAACCCGGTTCGTCAAAAGAAAGATTTAACGCCAAACTGATTTGGTTCTGTTTGGTTTTTAGGATTTGATAAGCCAATTGATGAGCTTGAATCAATTTTCTCCTGATTCTTAAGGCTTTAAATAAAGCGATTTTTTTTCCTGGCGGCCAGTTGCCTTCAAGATAGCCTTTATAAAGATAAATACTCGGCTCATTAAGCGTTAGCCAGTAGCGGATTTCTTGGCCAAAATATTCTTTAATTTTTTCAATATAATCTTGCCAGTGTTTTAACGAATCTTTGTTCAGCCAACCGTCTTTTTGGGCTAGCCATTCAGGTAAAGTAAAATGCCACAAAGTAATAATCGGCTCAATCTTGTTTTTTTTCAGTTCTTCAATGATTTTTAAATAATGCCTCAAAGCTTTTTCATTCCAGATATTTTTTTCCGGATTAATTCTGGCCCATTCTAAAGACAGGCGGAAAGCGTTTTGTCTGCCTTGTTTTAAATAATCAATGTAGATCGGGTATTGGTTCCAGAAATCGCAAGCTCGGCCTGATTGCTCTTTTTTATTTTTTATTTCCCAATGCCACCAATCAGAAAATCGGTTATTGCCTTCAACTTGATAAGCTGAAGTGGCTGAACCCCAGAGAAAAGATTTAGGAAAACTCATAAAGTTACAAAAATACAAATAATTACAAATTTACGAATTATTTTTTTGGACTTAATAGCGGCCGACTGATTTTTATTTGTATATTGGCGATTATTCGCACGTTAGCAGCCTTACAGGTTTTGTTTTTTCTCCCGGATAAAACCAAACCATTCTTCTAAGATCTGGATAACGGTTTTGAACGGGGTTTCAATTAAAAAGTCAAAAATAAATGCGGTTAGGTTGATTGAGGCAACGCCCCTGGAGATCCATTTGCCCACCTCAATAATTGGGAAGAAGAAAAATTCAACTACAGCGGTGATTAAATGCTCTTTCTCCTCAACCGCGGCTAACTGATTGGCAGTTTTTCTTAGCCGGATGGCAAAAAAACTGATTAAGCTCAAAAATAAAACAAAGATAAAAGCATCAGCTAAGTTAAAATCAAATGCCTTGAAGAGCAAATTTAAAAGCCAGGCAGTAAAGCTGATATTCAAAACATAGATTGAGCCCAAAGCAATCCTCATTGGCCAAGACCTTTGCCTTTTGTTTTTAACAATATCTAAAGCAGGCATTTCTTGATGATAGCGAATCATCCGTTCAAACTCAGAAACAATTCTGATAAAGTTCTGCTCTTCGCCAGGCATTTTAATAATTAGAGAAGAGATGATTAGTAGTAATGGCGGAATGATTGTGTTGATGCCTAAAACTAAGTAATTAACCGTCTCGGTCAAAATCTGATAAGGCACTTCAAGAGCAAACAAAAACAGCATTTTGGTCAGGATAATAAAAACTACGGCCCGGATCGCTGAAGTTTGGAGCTTTTGCCGGCTTTTTTGATAATGGGTCTCATAGATTGTTCTTAGTTTTCCCTCAAGCAGTTCCGGATCATTAAGGACCGCCGAAGCATTTTCTTTTTCTTGGTTAATCAAGTCTTGAAGCATAAAGACAAACAAACTTCTCCGTTTCATAATTCGGTCTAGCTCCTGCCTTAAAGGATATTTAAGCGCGGTTTCCAGCTCTTGTTTTATTTTTGGCAGTTGCTGGCTGATTTCGGCGATGGCTTGGTTAGGCGGATTTTCAAACCAATCCGAGTATTTAAGACGGAAGATTTCATACTGCTCCATTTGAGTATCAGCTTTGAAAAAATTTCGGAAGATTCCCAGATAAAGCTGTTGGTCAAACTCTTGGCCAAGTGTTTCCGGAGAAGCCAAGGTGGCTTGTTTGGCTGTTTGCCAGAAATAATTGATAAATAGGCGGTCGGTTTGGCTTTTGGGAAAAAGATCAACTATCTCTAAAGCGGCAAAGCCCAAGAACCATTCCTCCAGCTTGTTCAGTTGTTTTTCCGCCAGATTTTGGCTGGTTTCAAACAATTCAAAAGCTCGGCAATATTTGTCCAGAATCTCATTTATCTCAAAAGCTTTGCTTTCCGGATAATAACTGTTTTCTAAATATCGGCCCCGGATTAGCTCTTCAACCACTTCCCGGCCGATTTTTTCTTTAGCTAAGATCTCAAAAAATCTGCGTTTAAGGATGCGCAAAACCGCATCTTTAAGCCAAAGATGCTCTTCTCGGTATTCTAAAGCATTGCGGATTTTTTCGTATAAGAACTCAATCCCGCTGGTTAAGTTGCTGACAGAAATAGTATTAGCAGAATATTGTTCTGGTTCTTTTCTTGAACCGATTTTTTTTAGGTCTTCCAGAAGCTGTTTTGTTTGTTCAGAAAGCGGCTGCATATGGTTTTATTTTACCACGCTGACGAGTTTTATTCGCTGTTAGAATCTTTGCTCGTTTCTTGCTCTTGCTCTGGTTTTATTGGTTGGTCAGCTTCAGATTGTTCTTGGTAATCCGGTTCTTGTTCGTAAATTTCTGGCTGGCCCTGGTCAATTATTTCTTCTGGTTTAGCGCTTGAGCGAACCTCGATTCGCCAGTTAGTCAGCTTGTGGGCTAACCGAACATTTTGGCCGTTTCTGCCGATTGCTAAAGATTGCTGGTCAGCCGGGACAAAAACTCGGGCCTCTTTATTGGGCCGAATCTGGACTTCGGCGATCTTTGCCGGCGCCAAAGCATTGCTGATAAAAGTCGCCGGATCATCAGACCAGAGAATAATATCAATCTTTTCATTGCCCAGCTCATTCATAATTGTTGTCACTCGGGTTCCCTTCTGGCCAACGCAAGCGCCGATCGGGTCAATTGATTCGTTATTCGAGCTGACCGCGATTTTGGTTCTTTCACCCGGTTCCCGGGCGATTGATTTTATCTCAACAATGCCTTCAGCGATTTCCGGCACTTCGCTGGCAAAAAGTTTAGCCAGGAATTTTGGATGGGATCGGGAAAGCAGGATTGAAAGCCCGCGGCTGCCTTGTTCAACTGACAGAACATAAAATTTTAATCTTTCGCCAGGCCGGTATCTTTCCCCGGGGATAGTTTCATCGCTGAACATTACCCCAACGTTTTTGCCCAAATCAACAAAAACATTGCCTTTATCAATTCTTTGGATAATCCCGCTGACAATTTCATTTTCTTTAGTTTTGTAAAAATCAAACAAGGTTTCTTTTTCTGCTTCGTGGAGTTTTTGCAGAATTACTTGTTTGGCCGTCTGGGCGGCAATTCGGCCGAACTCTAACTTTGCCTCTAAGGGGAACTCAAGCTCTTCGCCGGTGAAAATCTCCGGTTTAATTTCTCGGGCCTGGTCAAGCAGAATGTGCCGGTCTTCATTAAACCGAATCTTTTTTTCATCTTCTTTTGGCTCTTCATCTTCTTCTAAAAGCATTGATGGGTCAACCACCTGCTTGATTTGAAAAAACTCAACCAGGCCGGTTTTCGGGTTAAAATCAGCTTTGATAATCTCGCTTTTATTCCGGTATTCTTTTTTATAAGCATGAGCCAAAGCGGTTTCAATGATTTCTTTGACTCTTGCTTCCGGAATCTCTCTTTCTTCAGCAATTTGCTGGATCGATTGGATAATGGTTTTTAAATCAAACATACTCCTGATAATTTGCTAATTCCCACTAATTTACTAATGGCTGCGAATTTACTAATAATATCAATGGGATATTATTAGTATCTATTCGTACAAATTAGTATATTAGCAGGATTGTTAATTAAAATTTCCGCCAGATTGGCGGAAAGGACTTAAGTAAATATAACATTAATCATCAAATTGTCAAACCTTGATTTTTTAAGCTTTTATCCTAATTTAGTTTAGCGAAAGAAATTTCCAATCGCCATAACAATTCCTTTGGCTAAAAGGACAATGACAAAGCCTAAAACCGCATAGACAATTGTTTGCCAACCCTTGTTAAACTTAGCCGGATCCCCGGCTGCGGTAATAACAATAAAACCTCCGTAAATTACCGCTCCGGTTAACAGAGGGAAAGAGATAATCATTAAAAAAGTGATAATCGCGTCAATCACTTCGGGGATGGTGCCGTATTTAATTGGATTTTGGATTGTAATCGCAGAAGCCGGCGTAATTAAAGCAGAATAAAGAATTATGAATAACGAATAAAGAGTTAATAACTTTTTCATTTTTCTATTTATTTTATCATAATTTACTGCCCATCGTCGGTATTAATTTTAACAGTTTATTTGGTTCCAGAAAGTCGGCGGCGAACCCGGACTGGCCAAAAACCAGATAATTGTATTAACAATTGCCCAAGCAGCTAAAACAATAATAATGCCCACGACTACTTTTAAAATTCCTTTCATCGCCCCTTGGACTTTTCCCGGATCTCCGCCGGTGAAAAACATATCAAAGCCGTATTTGGCCAATAAAATCACTGCGCCCATAAAAGCCAAGCCAATAATAAAGTTAATTACTGCTTGAATCGTGGCTAGAAAAGAGCAAAAATCGCACAAGGCGTTCTCGGGTGAAACGAAACACTGAACCAGGCCGGCAGAAGCAATCTTTATCTGGCCAAGAAAAAAAACCAGGCCCAATAAAACTTTTAACTTCATAATTGTTTGTAAAGCTTGTCTAATTGATTGGCAACGCTTGAGATAATCATATCAAGCGGCTGGGTTTCTGCAAGCGATTGGGAAATCGCGCTTTTAAATATCTGGTCAATTATTATTGGGTCAGCCTGGGGCCAAGACAGGGCGGTATAAGCTTGTCGGGAAAAAATATCCATAATCGGCTGGTTTTTAAATCTGTCCAAAAGAATTCTCTTGGCTGGCGGCAGATTGACTTTTCTGGCAAAACTTTCTGCGGTTTCGTTTTGAGACAAAAAAGAGATTAACTCCCAAGCTGCTTGCTTGTATCTTGACTGTTTATTAACAGCCAAGCCGTAATAAGAAGCATAATCTTTTCTTAACTGGCTTGTTTCAGGCTGGGGCATTAAAGCGATTTTGAAGTTAAAATAAGGGGAAATTGAGCGGATAATCGGAATATCGCTAGCGTAGCCAATTGCTATTGCCGCTTTGCCTCGGGCAAATTCTTCAATTGAGTTACCCATTTTTTCGTCCCAAGAATAAACTTGATTTTTTGATTTAGCGAACTGGGTGTAAAAATTCAGAGCTTGGGCGCCGGCATTAGTTTGATGAAGCGTAATTGTAAAGTCGTTGCTGATAATGTTTGAGCCGGCTTGGAGCATTAATAAAGATAAGATGTCAGTCGCGTGGCTGACATTGGCGGCTGAGCCTAAAGCAAAGCCAGAATACAGAATGTCTCTTCGTTCATTAAATTTGGTTAATTTTGGCGCCATCTCAACCAACTCTTCCAGGGTTTTCGGCGGGAAAGGAATTGCCGCTTGGTCTAACAAATCTTGGTTGTAAAAAAGAGCCAAACTGTCAAGAAAAAGCGGAATAGCGTAAACATTGTCAGCTGAAGTGAAATCTCTGACAACCACTTGGGGATAACTCTGCTCAACTGCCGAGACAGTAAAAAGAGATTTTGGCGCCGGCTGAATTTTATTATAGTGTTTTAACAGCCAGGTGTTTTCAAAAAAGAAAATATCCGGTCCGGCGCCGGCTGCCAGAGCATTAATCAATTCCTGCTCATAAGTTTTTGGGTCCTTTGGCACATAGGTAATTTCAGCTTTGGTTTGCTGGGTAAAGGGTTTGATTAAATCAGAAAAAAGCTCTGGATTTTCAAATGTTCCCCAGATAATTAATTTAGCCGCGCCGCTTTTGCTTGGCTTTAAGCCAACAAAAATAATTAAAAGCAGAACCAGCGCTGCTCCGGCGATTCCGCCAATGATTAATAATTGCCTTCGGCTTAGATTACCCATAATTAAGCTTGTTTTTGAAAGATTAAGCCATAATGGCTTTGACTTGGTTTTAATTCTTTAACCGGAATAAAGTTGTTTGCAGTTAGGATTTTTTTTATCTCATCTGGCTGATGAAAAAAATGCCCTTGTTGGGAGATTAGTTTTTCCGGCAGCCACTCAATCGCCAAGATTTTTCCGCCTGGCTTCAAGATTCTGTTTGCTTCTTTAATGATTGTTTCTGGGTTTTCAATCTGGAACAAGAGGTTAGCCACTAAAACCCAATCGCAGGAGTTTGGTTCTAAAGTTGAGCCATTGGTTTTTTCTAAGTCAGACTTGATGGTTTCTATCTGGAAAAACTTTTCTGTTTTGGCTCTGGATTCAAGCGCGTCTAACGGATCTTCTAAAATATCAATTGCGTAGACCTTGCCATTAGGGCCAACTGCTTTAGCCAGCTCCATAGCAATAAATCCCGAACCAGCGCCAAAATCAGCAATTGTTTCAGCCGGAGAGATACCGGCTTGTTGGATAACCTGAACAAGATTAATCATTAAAATAATTATAGTTTTTAAAAACTTATTTTGCAACTTTTTAAGCAATATCTAAAAATCCTTTGAAAAAATTTTTCGCGCCTTCTCCGATTTTGTTTGAATAACCGCCTTCTAAAACAAAAAACATTGGCAGGTTTAAACTAGCTAACATCTTTCCGATTTCAAAATAGTTTTTTAAATCAAGATTTAGGTCAGCCAGGGGGTCTGCTTTGTAAGTATCAAAACCAAGAGAAACGGCAATAATCTTTGGTTTGAATTTTATGGTTAAATCAAGCGCCTTTTCTAATTTTTGTTTATAGATGTAAAAGTCCGAGCCGGGAGTTATTGGAAAGTTATAACAGTTTTTTATTGATTTTAAGCCAGTGCCAGGATAAAGCGGTGATTGATGAATTGAACAAAATAAAATATTAGGTTGATCTAGGACAATTTCTTGAGTGCCGTTGCCATGATGAGCATCTAAATCAAGAATACTGGCTTTATTCCTCTTTTGGGCTAATTTTAATGAGGCAATTGCCAGGTTGTTAAAATAACAAAATCCAGCTATTGAGTTTTTGCCTGCATGATGGCCGGGCGGCCGGGCTAAGGAAAAAGCTGGTTCGCCCCTCAGGGCAATTTCTGAAGCTGTAATTGCGCTTCCTGCTGATAAGACAGCATAGGGATAAATATTTTCAAGATTTGGCGTGTCTGGGTCAAAAAATCGGTTATTTTTAACTGTTTGAATCTGGGCTTTTGTGTGAGCAATTAATAAATCTTTTTCAGAAGCTGGTTTTGGTTCAATGAACTTGATTTTTGGCAGGTTTTTTAGTGCTTGATAAATAACCAGAATTCTTTCAGCAGACTCTGGACGATCTGGGTCGGAAAGCTCTGTAAATTTTTTAGAGTAAACGATTTTCATAGATTTTCGATAATTTTAAGCCCGTGAAACATGTTTCACAGGCTTTTGTTTCACGTGAAACATTTTATAACTTAAAATCTTTGGGAAATAGATGTTTCACGTGAAACATTTTCGCGTGAAACATGTTTCACAAGCATAATTAACACTATTTTTAAGTCTTTGTGAAACATTTTATCCAAATTGTTTCACAAGATTAGGATGTTTCACGTGAAACATTTTTCTGTGAAACATGTTTCACAAGCTTAACCGAATGGTTTTGTGAAACATCTTGTCAAAATGTTTCACAAAAGTGAGTATAATATTTATGCTTTAGAATCTCTGTATTTAACTATCCATTCATTTAAACTTATACCCGGGCATTCAGTCACTGAACCAATTACTTCATTATGGCCAAGAATATTGTTTTTAGGAATCTGGTATTTTGAAGCTAAAAAATCCAAGATTTTAGCTAAGGCTTCTAATTGTTCTGAATTCGGGTCTTCATAATTAAAATCCCCGGCCAAGCAGACGCCCAAGCTTTTTAGATTCATCTGGCTGGCTTTAGTATGAGTGCCGGCAGTGGACTCATTCCTGCCCTTGCGCAGTTTGCCATTAGCTTCAATAAAATAATGATAAGCAATATTGCCCATGCCCTGTTTTAAATGGAATTTTTTTATTTTTTCAAAACTGGTTTCAGCTTTGGGCGTAGCGCTCTGGTGGACAATCAGGTATTTAACATTTTCTCTTGGCAGTTTCATCTTAGCTAAATTATAACAAATCTTGTTGGCATTAAGATTAAGAAACGATTATAATTGGCTATATGAGTTTTTACGATAAAATTGCTAAAAAGTTTGGCGACTACCATTCTGATGCCAGGTATGTTTCAGATTATCCGAACAAAGATCCGGAAAAAGTTTTTAAAGAAAAGTTGTTAGAGTTAAGCAATAAAAATGCGGTTGCCCTAGATCTGGGCTGCGCTGATGGGCGTTTTACCCTTTCAGTTGCGCCTTATTTTCAGAAGATTGTTGCCATAGATTTATCTCGGGGTATGTTAAAGGCAGCAAAAAAATTCCAAAATCAAAAAAAATAAAAAATGTTAGTTTTGAGAAACAAAACGCTTTCAGGACGATCTATCCAGATAATAGTTTTGACTTGGCTTATAGCCGCCGCGGGCCAACGCCTTTTTCTGAACTTCAAAGATTATTAAAACCAGATGGTTATTTTTTGACTATAAACATTGGCGAGAAAGATGCCCAAGCGATTAAAAAAATTTTTGGCCGGGGCCAGAATTTTGGCCAGGAAAAAATTTCTAGGTTAAGAGAAGATAGAGAAGCATTAAACCGAATTGGTTTTGAGATCGTTTTTGGCCAGGAGTATTTTCACGATGAGTATTACCTAAGCTATGAAGATCTTGATTTATTTTTGCAAGGAGTGCCGATATTTGAAGATTTCGATTCGGAAAAAGACAAGAAATTCTTAAAAACCTACGCAGAAAAATACAAAACAGACAAAGGGATTAAGCTTTCTCGGCATCGGATAGTGATTGTGGCAAAAAAGATTTAGATTTAAGTTTTAGACAAAAATCTATCTGGTTGGGCGGGGTTGGGCCAAAAGCGGCAACTCTAAATTACTAATAAAACCCTACTAATTTACGAATTATTGCTAATATCTGCCAATAGCTTCAGATTATAGATTTTAGAAAAACCTTATTCATAATTCATTATTATAATTTTTGGGGTTGATTTCCCCTTTTTTTAGTTTTATAATAATCAAGGTTTTGATTATTAATTAATTTTTAAGTTTTTCTGACCCTGCCCCAGTTTCGGTTTTGCCAGCCAGATTAATTCTTTTTCGTGATTCTTTATCTTCCAATTTTTAAAACTGTTTTATTCGGCTTGGAAAAGCTTAGTTAAACTTTTTAATCCGGCAAGGTTAGAAAACTGGCAAATTTATGTCGATTAATTTTTTTATTGCCGGCGTTTTCGGTTTAGCTTTAGGCGGAACCGCCGGCTTTTTTTTGAGAAAATATTTAGTCCAGAAAAAATTAGCTAATCTGGAAAAAGTTGTCCGGGAGAGAATTTCTAAAGCCGAGGAGCAAGCCAAACAGATCTTGCTAGAGGCAAAGAACAAAGCTATCAGTTTGATGGCCGAGACCGAGGAGGAGATAAAAAACGAGAAAAAGCAATTAAGAAAAACCCAGGAACGTTTGCTTTCAAAAGAGGCTTTTTTAGATGAGCGGACAAAAAAATTAGACGCCAAAGAAGAAAAGCTTTTGTCCCAGGTTGAGAAGGTGAAGTCTTTAAAACAAGATTTAGAAGCCCATCAAGAAAAGCAAATTAAAGAATTGGAACAGATTGCCGGCTTGAGCAAAGAGCAAGCCAAGCAGAACTTAATTGAACAGGTTGAGCGGGCTTATCAAGCCGATCTTTTCAACACGATAAAAAAACTCGAACAAGAGCGGTCTGAAGAACTGGAGAAAAAAGCTAATGAATTAGTTAACACTGTTGTCCAACGTTATTCCCGATCCCATATTGGCGAGGTTTCCACTTCAATAGTTTCTTTACCCAATGAAGACGTTAAAGGAAAAATTATTGGCAAGGAGGGTCGGAATATTCGCCATTTTGAAAAATTAACCGGGGTTGAGTTGGTAATTGATGATACGCCGGACTCAATTATGCTTTCTTGTTTTGATCCGGTCAGGCGCGAGATTGCCAAGATTGCTTTGGAAGATTTAATTCAGGACGGCCGGATTCAGCCAGCCAGAATTGAAGAAAAGATTGAATCAGCCAAGAAAAAAGTCAACCAGAAAATCAAAGAAGCGGGCGAGCAAGCAGTTTATGAGCTGGGAATTATTGATTTCCCTCCGGAGATTGTCCATCTTTTGGGCCGGCTTCATTTCCGAACCAGTTATGGTCAAAATGCTTTGGTTCATTCGATTGAGGTGGCTCATCTCTGCCAGATGTTAGCTGAAGAACTTGGGCTTAATTCTGAAATAGCCAAAAAAGCCGGGCTTTTGCATGATATTGGTAAAGCAGTTGACCATGAAATTGAGGGCAATCATTTGGAGCTGGGGATTAAGATTTTGCGGAAATATAAACTTGACGAGCAGATAATTTTAGCGATGCGATCTCACCATGAAGATTATCCAGTAGCGATTCCTGAGGCCTATGTGGTTAACACTGGAGATGCCATCTCTGCGGCCCGACCTGGCGCCAGAAAAGAGTCTTTAGAGAGCTATGTCAAGCGCTTGGCTGATCTGGAGAAAATCGCTTTGGAATTTAAAGGTGTAGAAAAAGCTTATGCGATTCAGGCTGGTCGGGAATTAAGGGTTTTTGTTTCTCCGGAGGAAATTAATGATTATGACGCGGCTAAATTAGCCAGAGAAGTGGCAGAGAAAATTGAAAAAGAGTTGAGATATCCCGGAGAGATTAAAGTGGCCGTGTTTCGTGAAACCAGGGCAATTGAGTATGCCCGGTAGTAGAAATTCATCGCTACATTGCCACATCAGCTTTATCAGCTTAGTTTGAATAATGAATCATGAATCATGAATCATGAATTATGAATTATAAAATGGGAACTATGAATTATGAATAATGATACTTTATCAACGAATAACAGGGTTTCACTGCTTCATTGTCTCATTGTTTCATTGCTATGTCCTCCTGCCAATTTACTAATCTGTACTAATAATACTAATAAGATTGATTGGTGATTATTAGCAATAATTCATAAATTAGTAGGGTTCTGCGCCGGGTGGGCCCCGTTAGAGATTTGCGTCGGTTAATTCTTCATTCAATCATACCAAGACCATAGTCGGCTTCGCCCCGTCAAACGCGGCTTCGCCTTGGTTGAAAACTTATTCCGTCTGATTATCGCTGAATCTCTAACGGGGTGGACAACTTTTTAATTTCGCTTTATAATTTAGACAGCTTTATTATTTTTTGGGCTTGGTCGTCTTAATTAAATTTTTTTAAAAACATGAACAAAAAAGAACTGGCCGACAAGGTTGCGGAGCAGTTTGGCTTATCCAAAAGGCAAGCCGGAGAGATCGTTGACTTTGTTTTTGGCGATCTGATCAACACGGTCAGGTCTGGCAACGAAGCCTCTCTTGCCGGATTTGGCTCTTTTTCTTTGGCTTACCGCAGAGCAAGAAAAGGAATTAACCCGCGGACCGGAGAAAGAATTAACATCTCGGCAACCAGAGTGCCGAAGTTCAGGCCAGCCAAGGCCTTTAAAGAAGCGGTTAAATAAAACAGCTGGGGCTGGAAATTAAAAAGCGCTTAGTTTAAGCGCTTTTTAATTTTCCCGGTAGTAGATTCATTGCTTCATTGTCTCATTGTTACATTGCTATGTCCTCTTACCAATGTACTAATCAGTACTAATTATACTAATAAGATTGAACGGAGTTATTCGGTCAGCTCGAGATCAATCTTTTTTTCTTTTTTGTTTATCTGGCTGATTTTAAATTGATAAGTTTTTTCCGGCTTAAGCTCTTTTTCTGTTTCGCAGATTCCGTAGATATATTCATCTAAAGAAACCAAAACACCTTGCTGGATTGACTTAACCACCCTGCCCGGATAAGTTTCTCCTTTTAAATATTTTTTTTCAATTGATTCCCAGGGGTCCGGCTTAAGGGATTTTAGAGAAAGAAAAACCCGGTCATCGGCAATATTGATAATCTCGGCTTTGGTTTTGTCGCCGATCTGAAAATATTCAGCCGGATCTTCAACTAATTTGTGGTCAATTTCAGAGATGTGAATCAAGCCCTCCAGGGTCGGTTCGCCGAACTTAATAAAAGCGCCGAACGGAGCCAAGCCGGTGATCTCGCCTTCAACAATATCATTGATTTTGTATCGTGAAATTAAGTTCTGGAGCCTCTCTTGCTCCGCTTCTTTTTCGGAAAAAATTAATTTTCCTTCTTCCGGGCTAAAATCCAAAACCCTGACTTTTAATTCTTTGCCAACAAAAGACTTAAGCTCTTCTAAAATTTTTGCTTTATCCCCGCCCTCAACTCTTGGATAATGTTCAATAGAAAGTTGTGATACCGGCAAAAATCCCTCAACCTCTTCATACTGCATTAACAGCCCGCCTTGATTGGCTCCCGAAACCGGCAAAACCAGATCTTCTTTGCTGTTTTTGGCTGATTGGACTTTTTTCCAGCCGGCTTCTTTATCCGCTTGATTAAGCGAGAGTTCCCAAAATCCGTTTTCATCAACTAAACCGATGATTTTAGCGGCAACCTTATCTCCGGGATTGAGATTTTTGATTTTGTCTTGCGAGGACAAGAATTCCCGGCCTAAGATTATGCCGGTGCCTAACTCGCCCAAATCAACAAAAGCCATTCGCCGCTCTTTTTTCAAGAGTTCTCCCTCAACGATATCGTTGATACCCGGGACAACTTGTTTTTTAATTGTTTCTAAAACTTGTTGCATCTTGGTTAGAGTTATAATATAAAATAAAACAGTTAGAAAATCAATGATTAGTTCAGAACAAAAGATTCTTGAGTCTTTAAATCTCCAGCAAAGAGCCGCGGTTTTAAACCTGTCCGGCCCGATGATGATTATCGCCGGGCCCGGTTCGGGAAAAACCAAAACCCTGACTCATCGGATTGCTTATTTGATTAGTCGGGGCGTTAAGCCGGAAAAAATTCTTGGTTTGACTTTTACTAACAAGGCCGCTCTGGAAATGAAAAAAAGAGTTTTTAATCTTTTAGATTTGTCCCAAGACAAACAGGTCCGGCCGCCTTTTTTAGGGACCTTTCATAAATTAGGGGTTGAGATATTAAGAAAACAAGCCCGGCTTTTGGGTTTTAGTTCGGGATTTTCTATTTACGACCAAACTGACAGCTTGCTGATAATGAAACAGGTTTTAAAAAACCTCGGTTTTAATGATTCGCCGGCCAAGATCTTGGCTAGAGTTTCTTTTTTGAAAAATCGGGGCGATTTCTTAGACCCGGAAGAAACAGAAAACATTCCGGAAAAGATAAAGCTTTGTTTTGAAGAATATGAAAAACTCTTAAAGCAGAGAAACGCTTTTGATTTTGACAACTTGGTTTTGAAAGTGGTTGAGCTGTTTAAAAACCAGCCTCAAATTTTAAGCAAATATCAAAGCAAATGGGACCAGATTCTGGTTGATGAATACCAAGACACGAATAAGCCCCAATATCTTTTAATTAAACTGCTTGCCCAGAAGCACCAGAATCTTTGTGTGATTGGCGACGATTGGCAATCGGTTTACTCGTTCCGAGCCGCTGATTTTCGCAATGTTCTGCGGTTTGAGAAAGATTGGCCCAAGGCAAAGGTCTTTTTTCTTGAACAAAACTATCGTTCAACCAAAACCATTGTTTCTGCCAGCCAAGAGCTAATCTCCAAGAATGTTTTTCGGACCGAAAAAAGGCTCTTTACTGAAAACCAAGACGGCGAGCTGATTTTTTTGGCTAAGTTTGCTGATGAGTTGGAAGAAGCCCTTTGGGTTAAGGAAAAAGTGCTGGAAAAATTAAACCAGGGTTGTTCGTTGGCCGAGATGGCGATTTTATTCCGGACCAATGTTCAGTCGCGCATCTTTGAAGAGGTGTTTTTGCAGCAAGGCCTGCCCTACCAGTTAATTGGTGCGTTTAAGTTTTACAAGAGAAAAGAAATTCAAGACTTAATTTCCTATTTGCAAGCAATCCTTAATCCCAAAGATTTTGTTGCTTTGGAACGGATTATTAATGTTCCCAAAAGAGGCATTGGCAAAGTCAGCTTGGCTAAGCTGCGCCAAGCCGGTTTTGACCCCAAAAGTTTAAACCACTCGGAAATAAATAATTTTTTCAGTCTTTTAAATCAGCTTCGCCAATCAGCTAAAAAACAGCCTCCATCTGCAGTTTTAAAAACATTGCTGAAAAAAATCGGCTATGAAAATTATATTTTGAACCTGGACAATTCAGAAGAGCGCTGGGAAAATGTTTTGGAGTTTATAAATGCGGCGAAAAACTTTGATTTGGAAACTCCGCCAAAAGGCCTGGAAATGTTTTTAGAAAACATTCGGCTTTTGCAAGAAGCTGACAGCTATGAAGCCGAAGCGGAAAAAATCACTTTAATGACTCTGCATTCTGCTAAGGGCTTAGAGTTTTCTCTGGTTTTTATTGTTGGTTTGGAGCAAGGGTTGTTGCCGCATGAACGGTCTTTGTATAACCAGGAAGATTTGGAAGAAGAGCGCCGGCTCTTTTATGTTGGCATGACCAGATCTAAAAAAGAACTTTATTTAAGCTGGGCAAAAATCAGATTTGTCCGGGGCGATTATCAAAACAACCAACCCTCCCAATTCTTGGAAGATCTGCCGGGAGATCAGATTAATTATGTTGACCAAACCGGATTAGAGGCAAACAATGGTTTTGATGAATTGATTTATCTGGACTGACAATGAAAACAAGAAAATCTTTAGGCCAGCATTTTTTAAAAAACAAGCGGATCTTGAGAAAAATTGTTTTTGCAGGAGATTTCCGCTCCGGCGAGACGGTGATAGAGATCGGCTCTGGTTCGGGCAGCTTGACTCAAGAGCTTTTGAAAGCCCGAGTCAAAATAATCGCGGTTGAAAAAGACGCCAACCTTTGTTATCTGCTTGAACAAAAATTTGCTGACCAAGAAAACTTTCAGCTTATTTGCGGCGATGTTTTAAAGTTTGAGCCGGAAAAATATGTTAAAGCCAATCAATACAAAATCATCGGCAATATCCCTTATTATTTAACTGGGAAAATTTTAGAGCTGGTTTTGGAAAAATGGCCCAGGCCGGAAAAAATTGTTTTGACCGTTCAGAAACAGGTTGGGGAAAAATTAACTGCCCGGCCGTCCAAGCTGTCTGTTTTAGGAACAATTAACCAGTTATTGGCAGAGATAAAAATTTTATTTTCTATTTCTAGAGCCGAATTTTTTCCAAAACCCAAAGTTGATTCTTGCTTAATTGAGATAACTCCTTATCAAAAAAATCTTTTCCGCCAGCATCCGGAATTAAAGCAGTTTATTAAACTGGGTTTTTCCCAGCCAAGAAAATATTTAATTTCGGTTCTGGCAAACAAGTTGGGAAAAGACAAAGATTTAATCGGGCAAAAATTTCTTCAGCTGGGTTTAGAGCCAACGAGGCGGGCAGGAGAGTTAACGCCAGAAACCTGGCTTGAGCTTTTTAAGTCCTTGATTGATTAAAAGGATTTAAAAAGCTGCTTGTTTTTGTTAAAATTATTATTGTTGAAAATTAATTTCAGGGTATAATTATTTTAATGAAATCGGTTTTACTTAAGGTCTTGAAAGCAAGCGCTTTGATTTTAGCAGCGGCTTTATTTTTATCTTTGCTTTCTTTTTCTTCCGGCTGGAGCTTAAGCTTTGATTTAGAAAACAAAACTGGCACAGGCAAATATCAGCAAGACGGCTTGTTTACCGAGCCAGTGATTGAGCTGGACGCGGAAAAAATCTTTGGTGAAAATATGACTTTGATGCTGTCTAAAACCGTACTTAATTATTTAATGGTAAAAAATCCAGAGGGGCCGGAGACGGTTTCTACCTCTACCCTAACTGATTTAGATCGTTTGAAAATAAGAACCGCCGGCAATCTTTTAATTACTGCCCGGGCAAATCAGGAATTAAAAATCTATCAAGAAACCGATTTAAGCTTAGTGCCAGATTCACAGCAGGCAACTGATAATTATCTCTTATCTTTAAAAAAGATATTTGAAGAACATCTGATGCAGTTTGACGGAGAAGACCTGGCAACTCTTTCCTATCAGGCCGAAACTCAGAATGATACTGAAGCAAGAAAGAAATTAATCGAGTTTATTAACCAAACCCAGCTGGCCCTAGATGGCTTTGTCCAGGTGCCAGTGCCCCAATCTTGGAAAATTTATCACCTTGGCTTGTTGAATCTTTATTCAGAGATGCAGTACACCGCTTTGGGATTTTTGCTGGTTGATGATGATCCTTATCGAGCAAAGTTAGTTTATGGCAATTACGATGATTTGGCTTACCGGTTTTATGCTTTTAAAAATGATTTTGAAGTCAAACAAGCAGAGTATTTTAAGATAAGGCAATAAACCATGAAGCTCAAATTAGACGAAAGATTTCTTAAAAAAGCGTTTTGGCTGATTTTGATTATTGTTTATATCTTTGTTTTAGCCAAACTTTTTGTTTCTTGGAAAAAAACCGCTCAAGCCCAGACAACCTGTAATTGTACGGTAAGTATCAAAGGCCCAATAGGAGTAAATATTGAAAAACCAACCATGGCTTCTGGCGGAGAAGACAACGCTGTTTCTGTTTATACCGCTAATCCTAGTAAACCAGAGTTTAGCGTTCGGGTTTGGTCCCCGGGCGGCGAGGGGTCAGATAAAAGTCCGGGTTTTGGCGTTTATGTTTATAACGCCCATGACGACCCCTTGACTGTTAGATGTTATCCGCAGGATCCAATCTGCGCTTACTTTACTCGTTTATCTACGCAAGAAAAGGACAAACAGACGCAGATTGAAAATCTTGATGATGCGGTCAAGAAGGATTTAATGACTGAATTTACTACTGATTGTCCGACCTATGCCAAGATCGCTGGTGTTGGCGAGCCGGAAGAAGAAGGCGGCGACCCAGCCGTGGTTGATAATATTAAAGAATCAATTTGTCGGATTGCGGTTGACAACTGGGCTGATATTGTTGTTGGTGGAAGTAAGGCAGTTAAGATGAGCATAGCTGAAGCTTTTGAGGGACTTGATTTTATTGATGCAATTACCAGAAAATTTTTAATCAAAAATACAATTAATAGCGCTAACCGTTATCAAGAAGCGCCAGAGCAGTTTCGAGCTGGAGTGTTTTTTTATGACACGATCGGCGGCACCTGGGTTGAGCCAGGCACTGGATTTTTGGCTTTAAACCGGCGCTTGACCCGGCCGATGTCAACTGCAAGGTTGGTTTTGTCAACCCAGCAATATTTAGGGGGCGAGTTTAACCGGGCTGAATCTGGCTTAATGGAAGAGCTTCGGTCTGGCGGCGGCTATTTTGGCAAATATCGCTGTGCCAGTGAAGTAACTAACAAGCAGACTGGAGAGAAATCCTGCGGCAAAATGGAGATCAATGCTTTATCCGGAGACATTCAACACTTGCTTCAAACTTTAACCGAAGCATCTTTGGATGTTTTTGTTAACACGGTAGACTATAACCAGGATATAGCTAATGAGCTTTTACCAAGCAGGGATCCCTATACCGGCTTAGTCCATGGCGGCTGGCCCGGGTACCGGGATTTGTTAAATAGTTTTAGCGGCGGCCCGGGATTTTTCCGCTACACTCCTTCTGGTGGATTTCAGCCCAAACCAGAAGAGCCAGTTTCTTTTTGTGAGATTTCTAATTACGATCCGGATATCGTGATGGGGCTGGACGAGCAGAGAAAAGTTAATTTTAAAGTTTATGTTGGTTTAAGTAATGGCCTGGACGGTTTAGTTTCTGATTTGGAGCAGATAATTATAAGTTTGCCAAACAGCAGTTTTGCCACTACTAGCCCGTCTTTGCTTCGGCCAACCGGAGCCACTTCTTCGGAAATATTCTTAACTGAAGTTGTTTCCAGTCCGAATCAGCGAGGCACAACCAAAATTAATATTTTAGCTGAACTGAAAGAATCTGCCGGCGGCAATAACTGTACTGCCAGCATTGATCTGGAAGTTTTAGGATTCGAGCGCTATCTGTGTGACTCCCAAAGATGCAAGAGTCCGTTGATTAATAATGACCCGGACGAACCGGTTTATACCTGCGTTGGCACGCCAAACGATGATTTGAATAACGACTGCACCCCCTTGGGCTCAAATGCCATAACTGAATGGTGCGTTGATATTGGCGACAAAGATGGCGATGGTTATAATGCTTATTGTTATGATTCTGCTCCGGCTGACCAGCAATTAGCCTGTCAAGCCAGAGGCTACATCTGCCAGGCAACCACCAGTGCTGTTTTTGCTCCAAGGAAAATCGGACTTTTTGAGTCAGCCAAGAAAATTTCTTACGAGTTTTTGAATTTGTTTAAGTTTGAATGAACTATTTTCTTAAAAAAGCATTAGTTGGCGTTTTGGTCGGCCTTTTCGTTTTTCAGCCAATAATTTTTAATCGGGTTGTTTGGGCTAATGATGAACCTAACCCCACTTGGGGAATTTCAGAGCAGGAAAAAACTCCTTGGCAGGAAATTCAGGAAAAATGCGGCAATGGCGGTTGGAAAGGCCGGGCGGCGCTTTGTTTGGCTGGCTATGCCAGCGCCGCGGCCTTAATGGCATCCCAGGGAACAACGGATCTGGTTGAAAAAGCGGTTGAAACCTTTGAAAAAATTACCAACCTTAGTTTAGAAGGAATTTTCTCTCGTTTGCTTGAGATTATTGGCGATATTTTAGGTTTTATTGTCACTCAAGAAATTGTGATTGTGGCTTTTCTTTTGAGTCCGGACACTTTTCAGTATGCCACTTCGCCGGCAGTCCAGGCCGGGTTTTATGTTTCTTTACAGATTGCCAACGGCTTGCTGGCAATTGGTTTGGTAGTTCTGGCCAATCGGTTTATTTTGGGAATTGAAAGCTATGGCGATTTAAAAAACTTAACCAAGTATGTTGCCACTGCTTTGCTGATTAATTTTTCTTTGGTTTTTGCCTCTTACGCAGTCGGTATCGCTAATTTTTTGACCATCGGGTTTTTAAATTTTGCTACCTTGCCGGAAACCGGCGCCGCTGGCGGCGCTGGAGTTGATTACGCCACCCGTTTGATTGCTACTATGGACCAGTTTTCCGAGGTTTTTTCTGGTTTAGCAGCAGATTATGGCGATGCCAGCCAAAGTTTAGCAGGTAACTTAAGCGTTTTACTAGTAGTAATTTTGTTAAGCGTGTTCTTGGTAATGATTTTGGCGGCAATGATTGTTTCTTTGCTCGCCCGGGTTGTTGCTTTATGGGTTTTAATGATGACTGTGCCATTAGCAATTGCCAGTGACACGGTTTTTGGCGGTCTGAATATCCCGGGTATCAGCGGCAAACTGGGCGGACTTTTTAATAAGTGGACGAATGATTTTGTTAAGTGGATCGCTTTTGGCCCAATTATGGCTGGAGTAATTTGGTTTACTTTTTTGATTCTTGGCAATATGAATGATTTTTACGCCGCCCAACCAGAAGCTGAAGTTGGCGTGGTAATGAATATGTTGGGCAGGACTTTGGGGGTGATTGCCGCCCTGATTATTCTTTATAAAGGATATAAGTTTGCTCACGAGAGCTCTGCTTGGGCACCGGGCTTTGTTGATAAGGCGGTTGCTGGTGCTGGGAAGTGGGCCGGCCAGACCGGTTTGAAATATCCAGGCAAAGTTATTGGCCAAGGGGCGACCCGGTTTGGTAAATGGGCAGCTGATTCTAAAGCTGGCCGAAGCATTCAGAGGGCTTTTGCTAATGTACCGGGTTTGTCTGCAGTCAGTCACGGGTTGAGCAATCTTTCTGCTAAAGGCGATGAGCTGGTCAAACAAAAAGCCCAAAAACAGATTAGTTTATATCAAAGAATGCACGACAGAGCCAGAACTGAATCTGAAAAAGAAGCGATTATTAATAAAGCCAAAGACGCTATGCTGACTTCGGGGATGAAAGGTCTAAGGCCAGACGAGTTTGGAGCAATGTTTAGCTTTTTGGCAAAAAATGATAAAAAGGCATTGGCCCAGGTGATTGAACAGAAAGTAAGCAGCAGCAAAGATCCTGAAAAAGCAATCGGCGATTTGATTGCTATGGGTAAATCATACGGAGCGGAAATCAGCGCTGACGATGTTTATAAAATCAACCCAATGCTTTTGAAAGAAGAAAAAGAGATTGCCAAGTTTGTCAGCGGTATGTCATCAGAGGAGATTTCCAAGCTAAAAACCGAAACCCTTAAAGAAGCTTTGTCAATGGTTTCCAAACAGGGAATGGCTTTAAGCGCCGGCAAAATGAAAGATTTGATGCGGCGAACAGCTGACGATACAGAAAAATCCGCGGCGATGTTGGATTATGTTTCTCAAGCTGCGGCTGACAGCCAAGCAATGGCAGAGTATTTGGGCAAAGACGGCGAAACGCTTTGGGTTTTAGAACAACAGGTGCGTGAATTAACCAAGAGAGCTTCTCAAGAAAGAACTAAAGATAGAGAAAAAGCTAAAACATATATAGAACAAGCCAAGAAGGCGAGAGGGTTGCACGAACAGGTTAGAACTGCCGCCGCAGAGAAGAAAAAGAAAGCTAAAGAAACAAAATAAAAAATAAAACTTGAAATTATGCCTATTTCAGATTTTTTAGAAAAATTTTCCAGCCAAGAGGTGATTAAGAAAATCGCTGAACTTGATCCAGCTCTGAAAGACATTCTTGACGGCGAGATTGGCGGCAGCTTGATGGAAACAATTTTAGCCCGGTATGATTTTGATTTTGAATATTTTTCAGAGTTAATGATGCTTTTGGCGCTATACCTGACTAGATTGATTTCTAATCAAGAGTTTGCTGACGAGTTAGCCCAGTTAGTGCCGGAAAAATATTTTTTCCAGTTTTTGCAAGAACTGGAAGATAAACTTTGGTCGCCTTATGATGTTTATTTGAATCAAGCCGGAATTGTTTATAAGCAATTGGTTAAATTAACGCCCCGGCCGGTAGAAACTCAACAAACAACAGATGATTTACAACCAACAACAGGGCCAGAAACCGCTTCAGCTCAACAAAGCGCCGGCCAGGCTTTAAAATCAGAGCCAGTTTTAGCCGAGACAGAATTGCAAGCTAAACAGGGAACAGAAGCATTGCCAAAAACTGAAGAAATTATTATCACTGCGCCTCAAGCTGGACAAGCTGAAAAAATTGAACCTTCGGCTGAATCGCCCAAACCAAAGGTCTTTCAGGAAAGCGCCAGAATCAGCTTTGAAGCGCTAAAAAACTTTGTTCCCAGGCAAACAGCCGAGCCGCCAGCCGAGCCGGTTAAAACTGAGCCGGAAATAAAATCAGTTAAGTTTGAAGCGTCCAAGCCTGCTCAAGATTTATCCCGGGAAATTCAGGCGAAAACCGAAGAAAAGCCGGTAGAGATTCCCAAGCCGCCAACAGTGCCAAAAACCGAAGTTCAGGGTAAAGAGGTGATTGACCTGTCTGATTTTGGCGTCTCTGAACCGGGCAAAAAATAATTTAATATTTTTTGTGTTATCATTCTTTAATGCCGAATAAAAGCGATTTAATCAAAAATCTACGCCCGAGTTTGTTTTGGGATGTTGATTCAGCTAAACTTGATTTTGAAAAAAACGCTGATTTTATTATTGGCCGGGTTTTAGATTTTGGCAATTTAAGAGAGTGGCAGGCGGTAAAAAATTTTTACGGTTTGATAAGAGTGAAAAAGGCGGCCCAAAAACACATCTTTGCTGATGACCGGAGCGTTAATTTTTGGGCAATGATTCTTAATCTGCCGGCAAAATATTTAAAATGTATCAAGAGACCCTCACTAAAAATACCCAAAGCGTTCTAAAGATCTTAGCCGCATCCGGGATCGCTAAAGATTTTTATCTGGCTGGCGGGACTGCTTTGGCGCTTTATCTTGGCCATCGCTTTTCTGTAGATTTAGACTGGTTTGCCCCAAAATTTTCTCTTTCCGCGTCTTTTCGCCAAAAACTAGAAAAACTTGGGGAACTGGAAATAGACAGCGAATCAGAAAATACTTTTAATGGCGCCCTAAACGGAGTAAGGGTGAGTTTTTTTGAATATCCTTATCGCTTGATTGCGCCGACAAAACTATTTCAGAAAAATGTCTATCTTGCCGGAATTCCGGACATTGCGGCAATGAAGATTGAGGCGGTTTCAAGAAGGGGTTCTTACAAGGACTTTATTGACCTTTATTTTCTTTTGGAAGACTACTCTTTGGCTGAGCTGTTGGGGTTTGTCCGGAAGAAATTCGCCAGTTTAAATTATAATGAAGCCCATCTTTTAAAAGCTTTGACTTATTTTAAAGACGCGGGAACAACGGCAATGCCAAAGTTGATAAAGCCAGTGAGTTGGCAGGAGATTACTAAAACTATAAATAGTAAGGTAAAAATATATTTGAATCAAGAAATAAACAAGTAATAGACCCGTCTGATTTTGGCGTCTCTGAATCGGGTAAAGGATGATAATTTATCAACAGTTATTGTTTTACAGATTTGATTTGTGCTAAAATTGTTAAGAAAAGATTTGCCTAAAACACCTTGAACAATTTAACTTTTTATGGTATAATTATAGTATAATTAAATCTTATAAAAATATGCTTGATTTTAAACCAGAACAAAAACCCACAATAAGCGAAGCTTTGCAAACAGCTCGAGAAAAAGGCAGAGAAATGAAAACCGCTGGTATAGACAGAACAAAAGCTTTATTTAACAAAGTTTGGCAAGACGCTAAAAAAATCGGTTCAGCAATGCGCACAGTCGGCGAAGTCAGTTTGGGGCTAACAAGCCGCGAGACAAGAGTTGTATTACGAGAAGCGATTTCAGCAGAGCTTGAAAAAGCTCAAGACGCTGTTATTGATAAGATGTTTAGCCTTGGCGAGGATTTTTACATAAAAAAAAGAGCTGTTGTTGAGGGCGCCAAAGAGAAATTTAGGGCATTTGATCAGGAACATTTAGTGCCTTTAAATAATAATCTGGAAGATATTTTTAAAATTGTTCAAACCACAGTTCGTGAACTGCCCGGGTTTGCCGCTGAAAAAGCAGAAGAGCAGCTGGATAAATATGCGGCAATGAGCCGAGATTGGGTTGATGACCAAACTGAAAAGGCCAGGCGAGTTGTTGAAAATGCGGTCGGAGTTTTGGATATTGCGGCAACCACTGCAATTGAGTTGCCGGGTTTTGCGGTTCAGGATATTCAGAGTTCAGTTAAAAACCTATCTGAACAAACGATTGCTGGCCTCCAAGAATTCTTAGCTGAACGAAAAGAGCGCGAAGCAGTTAAAGCTTATGAGCAGTATGTGGAGGCTTGGGAAAAAGTAGTTGATCTGCGTTCCCGAGCCGAGGGACATAAAAAGCAAGCAGTTAGGGCAGATGGCGGCCTTTTTGGCGCTGGTACTCAATTAAGGCAACAAGCTGTTAGCTTGGAAACAGCTGGGGATTGAAATTAAATCTAATTATTATGAACAAACAAGAGCTTATTGAGTTTATTAAAAACCTTCAACTGGAGAGCAAATTTGAGCAGATGGTCTTGGAAATTATTAACGATACTCAAGAAATTACCCCCCAACTGCTTAACAGCTTGGCTGATATTTTGGAGCAATACGCTGAATATCAGAATAATCTGGCTAATCTTTATGATCAAGCCGCCAATGAGATTGGCAAAACAGTCAGCCGGCTCCAAGATCTGGATAAACAAGAGCTTGAGCAAAAATTGATTGCTGTTGATCAGATTCAAGAACAAGCTTTACAAGCAATTCAGGCGAAAATTAACGAAATAAAAAAATAAAGATTTAAATCAATAATTTATGGCAAAATCTTTTGGTAAAAACAAGGAGTCAATTAATAAAGAAGGACCTGGCGAGAAATTAAGAAGGTTAGAAAAGGGCGAACTTCCTGAAGGGGAGAAACGGCCGGAAATTGAGGCAGTACTCCAACTTGAGCAGATGCAGACTCTTATACAGACTCTTGAAGAATTAAAAAAGCAGAACGAACAATTAAAGCAAGAACTTGAAGAGTTAAAGCGAGAAAACCAAAAACTTCAAGAAGAAAACAAAGCGTTGCGAGAGAAAGAAACATTGCGTTCTAATGTTGAGACGCGCGCTTTTGTTGATTTTTGGGTTAATTATTTAATTAACACAGATTATTTAATCAGTCGTTTGGCAATGCCTGGATACAGCTTTGCCACTATGGATAGGGGCGCGTTAATCTGGCGTTTACCTGATATGGTTTGGTCAAGAATGTCAGCAGCTTATGGAGGCAATTATGATCCCTCGCTGGCTCATTTGGTTTACAGGGGCTTAATGGATAGAATTTTGTCAGTCGATTATCAGCCGCAGGTTCCAGCTGGTTATCCGCCTGTACCAAATATTTCAAATATAATAGCAGGAAGAGATTTTAATATCGGTAATATCTATGGCGCTGGTGGTTTACCGCAAGCAGAACAAAGAGTTGGTCAAGCGTTTGAATCAGGCCAACAGCCCCGTGAAGAGGCTGAAGCCCCAGCAGAAGAAGCTGCAGAAGAGCAGCCGGTTGAATCAGAGCAAGCGCCAGAGCCAGAGGCTGAATCAGCTGAACCTGAAGATTCTGCTGTTGCCGGCGCCTTGGAACAGCTTATTAATAAATACAGTCTAGAGGACGGCCGAGGCAGGATCCGGGGCGGAGTGCTGCCGATTGCCGGCGCAGTTGGCGGCGGAATGACTTTTTCCACAGCAATGGGCTTGGCTGGGTTGTCTGGTCCGATTATTGGCGCGGCTTCGGTTGGACTTGGTTCTTTAGCCGGTTCAGGTATTAGAAGAATGGCAGGGGAAAACTCTTTTAATCTTTGGGCAAGGTATTCTCATGTTGAAAAAGAAAAAGGTATTTGGGGTGGAATAAAAACCGCTTTCAGATATTTTGCTCGCGGTTTAGAAAGGCAGACAATGAAAAAAATTATTGGCTTAGAAGGTCGGTCAAAAAAAATTCAGGAATTAGAACATTGGGCTGATACTGCTGTGCCAACCGCAGTGATGCAAAGATTGAGAGCTAACCCGGAAGAATTAAGACATTATATTGCCGAAGCCCTTTGGTATGTCACTGCGGTAAATACAGTTCAGCAATCAGGCGGTTATCTTCATGAAGACGAAAGAACAGACTGGAATGCCAGGGCATTAAAAATGAGCGAGATCGCAGATACAATTTTTAGGTCAGCTGGATATAATCTTGGACAAGATAATGCCGCTGAATTTTTAGAGGAAGTGGTTAAAGAAATTGAGCAAAAAGAAAAGAATAAGTACGGCTGGCAAATAAGCGCCATGGCTGGTTTGGGCGCGGCTAAAGCTTTTGTTGGTGCCACGATTATTGGTTCAATAAAAGAAGTGATTTCTAATATTTCTTCTGCCGGACCAGCCTCAACTCCTCCCAGTAGCGGACCGGTTCCAAGCGGGCCAGGCATTCCGCCTGTTCCTGTTGCTGAAACAGTTAACCCGGGCGGTGATTCTTTTGGCCATGTTTTTGAAAGAGTAACTGGTTTAAGCGCAGATCATTTGTGGAGTGATTTTCATGGCGAAGCAGTTTTAGATAAATTTTTTTCTGCTAATACAGGCAACCATGAATATTGGCGATATTTAGCCGGTCTTGCTAAAGGCGGATATCTGGATAATCTTTCTGAAGTCAGTAAAATTGGCGAGATCTTGAAAAAAATCGGGGTTGATGCCGCGACTGGCGATTTTTCTCCGGATGCCGGCGCTTTGGCAAATTTAAGCCATCAAGACCAGCTGACTTTAGTCCGGTATGTTGGCTATCCGGGCTGGGCCCAAAAGATTCTTGGCCACCCGCTTGGTTTGGGCTTTCCGGACAAAAGCGAATTTATTAGCGCCATACCAACCCCTTAAATAAAATAAAGTATAAAAATTTATGAAACAAGATTTAGCTAAATACGATTTAATTGAATTGCTTGCCGGAGAAAGTTGGCCAGAAACAGAGCAAGCCAAAGTGGTAATTGGTTTTACCCGGGCTTTGTCGGGCTATGTGGCAGAAAAACTTAACCCTTATTTTAAAGATGAAGATGCAGACGAACTGAAAAAATTAGCCGAACAGCCAGAGATTACCCCTGAACAGGTAATTGATTTTTATAAAACCAGGTTGCCGAATTTAGAGGAAGTGCTTGACGAAGCGATTCTGGAACTGAAAAAGATTTTTTTGGTTGATGTTTATCAGCGCAAAATAAATGAGTTTGAACAGAAATTAGCCCAAGCAGATGAGGATAATCGCCCAGCTTTTGAATCCCAGTTAAAAGCTTGGCAATCAGCGTTGGAATTCAGCCAGCAGGATGATTGGGATAAAGTTAAACAAGTTTTGGTTGTTTTGCCAAGATAAGTATGCGCGACATCGCAAACCCTTTGAACTTGCGATGTCATAACATTTTTACAAATTAAAACCCCTCTGCCAGCTGGCAGAGGGGTTTTAATTGCATGGTGGTTAAATAAAAGAAAACGCCCCCGCTAAGAGCGGGGGTTTTTGTGGCTAAGGTGCCGTTGCCGTATTCGGTGCCCAACCCCCAAGTTTTCCCTCGCCTACAACGTAGGCCAGGAAAAC
>JBFMGR010000006.1 GCA_040753135.1 Patescibacteria group bacterium
AAAACACTTCTTTGCCTTGAAGCTTTTTAAACCGGGCAATTACATCGGCTTGGATAAACTCCAACAAATGGCCGATATGCGGTTCAGCGTTAGTATAAGGAATCGCGGTGGTAATAAAAAATTTTTCTGGCATATTCAGTATTTTAGCAAATACAAATCCCAAACTCCAAAAATCAGCCGACAAGATAATGGCGCGCGGCAAAATTATATTGCTCAATAAAGATCTTTTTAAACGGCGCCAGCGAATTTATTTCGTAGAAAACCAACGTTGCTTCGCGATAATCGTTTTCATCGACGCTGCGATAAGATAAAGGCGCTAGGTTATGGGCGAACAAAACAGCATTGGCTATCAGTCGGCTCGTTCTTTTATTGCCATCTTCAAACGGCTGAATATAGCTAACCCCAAGCAAAGCTACCAAGGCTTTAGCATAAGCAGTTTTCATTCTAGAAACTGCCTTAATAAGCGACTCAATCGCTTCCTCTATTTGGTAAATATTATCTGGCGGGCGGTATTTTGAACCAACAACTCCGACCCCCGCTTTTCTGAAACCCGGATTCACTCCTAATCTTTTAATTAAAATCTTATGGAGTTCTTCCAAATTCTTTCTAGTTAATTCCTTGAAAAACGAAGGGTGTTCATAAATAAACTTAAAAGCGTCTTTATGGTTGAGAATCATTCGAGTCTCTTTCTCGTCATGCCCGGCAGCCTTTTTGTTCCCTAAAATTAATTTTTCTGTATCCAGCAATGTATAAGTATTGCCTTCTATTTTTGAAGATTTCCAAGAAAGCTCGATAATCAGCCGTTCCAGCTCTTTTTTTCTGATGTAAACAGTTGAGTGTTTTAGTTTTTGTTTGTACTCTTTGGTAGCAGTTGTTAAAACCCCGAGTTCAGTATCAGAAAAAATTTCTTTTGGGAAAAAAGGAAATAACTCAAAATTATATCCTGATAAGCCATATCTTTTGTCCGGCTCAACTGAACAATACTCTTTCGCATCCACCTGAGTAGCTAACCTGCCTAACGCGCTCACAGCATAACTAACTGATCGTCCGGCTCCGGAAACAGACAAAAAACCGTTTTTTGCCATTTTAGAAAGCGTTCTTTTTACAGTAACTAAAGCAACCGAATTCCCGGTCTTAAGCATCTCTGAACGCACCTCTGAAGATTGAAGCTTGTTATTTTTTATAAAAATTAAAAGTATTTCCTGTTCTCTTTGGGTTAGTTTTAACATATTCGTATCTATTATGTTAAATAATCGTATCATAATGATACGATTTTATCAAACCAGGGAACAGGATAAGCAAACAAACTCCAACAAATGGCCGATATGCGGTTCAGCGTTAGTATAAGGAATCGCGGTGGTAATAAAAAATTTTTCTGGCATATTAAAAATATGCTTAATTATAACCAGAATCTTTAAAAAAGAGAACTCTACCACGGCCTATTGAGGCATCGTCAGTTTCTTTATTAAATATGATTTCAACTCGTCTATCTTTACCCTTTCTTGTTCAGTCGTATCCCGATCTCGAACTGTCACCGTATTATTTTCTAAAGTCTCAAAATCAATCGTAGCACAGAACGGCGTGCCAATCTCGTCTTGAGAATAATAGCGCTTGCCAATATTCCCCCGATCGTCCCAAGCAATGTTAAATGAATTATGAATTAAGAATGATGAATTATGGTTTTTAAGCATTTGGTAAACTTCACGGGCTTTAGCAACTAAATCAGGCTTATTGGCTAAAAGCGGGAAAACTGCAACTTGAAAAGGCGCTAAATAAGGCTTCAAATGTAAAACTACGCGGTCTTTATCAGAATCGTCATAAGCTTCACACAATATTGCTAAAACTGTTCTCTCTACGCCCAAACTTGGTTCAATCACATGGGGCCAGAATTCTTTACCAGTTTCAATATCGCGATATTTCAAATTTTGACCGGAAAACTTCTGGTGGTTTTTCAAATCAAAATCAGTCCGATACGCCAAACCATAAAGCTCTTTTTTGCCGAACGGAAAATCGTACATAAAATCAATCGTCCGCTTGGAATAATGAGCTCGTTCATTATCCGGCACCTCATAATCTTCAACTTTGTTTGAGTCTAAACCAATAAACTTCATCCAATCTCGCATCTGCTTCTGCCAATACTCAAAATACTTTTGCCAGTCTTCATCTGTTTTTGGTTCAGGAATAAAATACTCAATCTCCATCTGCTCGAACTCCCGAGTCCTAAAAATAAAATTTCCCGGAGTAATCTCATTTCTAAAAGCCTTGCCAATCTGAGCAATACCAAAAGGCAAAGTTTTTCTACTGGTATCTAAGATGTTTTTAAAATTTACAAACATTGCCTGGGCAGTTTCCGGCCGAAGATAGGCGGTTGATTTAGAGTCTTCAACCGTGCCAATAAAAGTTTTGAACATAGTGTTGAATTTTTTCGGTTCAGTAAACTTGTTTTTGCCGCAGTTAGGGCATTTTCCGTTTTCAATTTTTTCCTGGTCAAACCTTTGATGGCACGATAAACATTCAACCAGCAAATCATTAAAAGTAGCTAAATGCCCGGATGCCTCCCAGACTCTCGGATTCATAATTATCGCGCCGTCCATGCCCACCATATCATCCCGGGACAAAACAAATTTCTGCCACCAAAGATTTTTAATCTTATTTTTCAGCTCCACCCCCAAGGGCCCATAATCCCAAGAATTAGCCAAACCCCCGTAAATCTCTGAACCCGGAAACACAAATCCCCGCCTCTTGCAAAAAGATACTATCTTGTCCATTAAATTGTTGTCCACTTTACTCATAAAAATCTTCAATTTTCAGTTATCAATTTTCAATAAATTTTCAAATTAAAATTTACAAACATTAAATCATTAATTCATTGAAAATTCATTAGAAATTAGAAATTGGGAATTGGAAATTAAGCCCTACGGCACCACTCTTCCCGAATTCTGGTCAACAATATTGTCATCCGGCAGGTCTGAATAAATATTGCCGGTCTGGACAGAAAAATCATTGCCAGTAAACAAATCCTGGCCAATAGTCTCAATCGGATTAACAATTGAAACCAACCGGCCAACTTGATCCATTGACGGCACCAAACCAAGCTGAATCGCAATCTGCTTTTCCGCGTAAGCGGGTAGATAATCAAGCCGCCAGTTAAGCTCGCCAGTCCGGGGATTAAAAGTAAAGTTAGTGCCATCTAAATCGCCTTTGATTTTGCCGTCATAGCTGACATTGGTTGGGAAAACAGTCTTGACCAAAACATTTTTAAACTCATTGGCTTGACTTTTTAAATTCAGGTAAAGCGTGTATTGAGTCACCTGGTTAACTTTTGGTGTTGATGAACCAGAATTGACAAAACCGGTTTCTGGATTATCTTGAAAAACCAGCTTGGGCGTTAAAACCAACTGACCGTTAATCTTCGTAACCAACTCTGATTTTGCCAAAACCTCGGTACCGATCTGGCCCGGCTTGTTAGCCGCTGAAATCTCAACCCTTAATTTAACTGAATTATTCGTCCCTTGATTAAGATAATAATCTTTTAAATCAATGTAGAACTGGACTTGGCCCGACTCGCCCGAAGCCAGCGCCAACAACTGGGGCGTGTTGCCGCCGTTCCAGATAATTTTCTTGTCCCGGGAAGAGAAAAACCCGGTCTCGGTTTTAATCTTATTCAAGTTAAACCAGGGGTCAGAAATGTCAGCGGTAATAACTATATCTTTTAGACTGACATTGTAATTGTTTTTAAAACTGATCTGGTAGCGCAGATTGTCTTTTAAGCTGGCGCGGTAATCTGACTGGTCGTGAATCATAATCCCTAAAGCCAAGGGGTTAGCAACAATCACTAAATCTTCCTGAATTTCAGCCAAAACAATCTGGCTGTTCCTGACCGGCACAGTCAGTTGGGCTTTAAAAATCTTGCCCTGATAATCTCCGCCAGAAACGTTGCCCCGAAAACTAACCCGCTGCTCTTTTTGAGCCTCCAAATTACTGCTCTCCCAGGCTAACTTTTTTGATTCATTGGCCAAATCTTCTCTAAATTTCTCGGGGTCAGCAAAAGAGACAGAAAAATCTTTTGGCGTTTCTAAAACCAAATCGAAATCAGGGATTAATTTGTTGGTTATATTTTTATAAGTAAAATAACCGGCAAAATCTTCGCCGCTCAAAACCTCTTGGGGCAAAGAAAAATTCAATTCAGCTCCGGCCCGGCTGATTCTTGGTTCCCAAACAATCTGTTTTTCCAGCTTGGTAGAAACGCCTTCGGACTGATACCGGACCATAACCTCCACCTGCCTGGTTTCCTGCGCTTGGCCCCAGAAAATCACCGGAATTAACTCTTTATAATCTGTTTCCGGCCCTAAATCGGGAAGCGGTTTTTGAAATAAAGCCAAATTAGGAGCATCAGCCAAGATCGTCCCGCTATCAGCTCGGATTGTTATAGTAATGTCTGTTAAAGTTTGTTTTTTGCTCCGATTAGAAACAATCAACTCAAACAAAACTTTTTCTCCGGGATTAACTGAATCCTGGCCGTAGATAGACAAACCCAAGGTTTCTGGCTGACTCAAGTTAATTAAATAAGAAAAGACCAAAAAAATTCCCAAGCCAGAGATTAAAACCAGCCCGGCTAAAAAGCCAAGTTTTTTTATTTTTTCCGAGCCAAACTCAAACTTGGGCAGCTGAATTTTTGGCAACTCTTTTTTTTCTATTTCTAACTCTGGCTCAACCCATTCTGTTTTAGGTTTTAACTCCTGGTTTTCTGGCATAGTTTTTCAAATTATAACACAAAGTTATAAGCCTGAATCAAAAAACGATTAGCTAAAATTTTAATTTCTTGAGCAGAATCTGCCCGGGCAAACCAAACTGAACTTAAAATTTGTTTGATTAAAAACAAGATTTGATTTGAAATGACCTGACCGGATAAAGATTTTTTTCTGGCGCAAGCAAAACAAAAAAAACTTGCCTGAAAATGCAAGGCGCCGTCGGCGTCAAATTGCTTACCGCATTCAGAACAGGAAAAAATATCAGGCAAGAAGCCAAAAAGGTCCAGCGCCCGCAAAATAAACTGGGAGTAAACAAGCTCAAAATCAGTTTTGCTGTCTGAACCGGCATAAACTTCTAAATGATTAAGAAAATCCTGCCAAAGAGAAAAAACCCGGGCAGCAGTTTTATCATCAGAAACAGCTAAACCAAAGGCTTGGCTTTTGCCTTCTGTTAAATCGTCGCCGAGTAAAAAATCATTCAAAAATCTAGCTGCTTTTAAAGTTGATTTTAAAGCAACCGGATCTTTTCTTAGCCCCGGGAAAGAGTTTCGCTCCAGCGCTTGAGTAATCTGCCAGCCCCGGACTGATTCAACCAACTCCAGCCAGGAAAAATTAGGCGGCTCGAGATGGCCGGCTAATTTTGATTTTGGCTTTAAAACGCTTTTACAGATTGCCGGGATTTTGCCTGCTTCTTTAGTCAAAAGAAAGTACTGCCGGTCATACTCGCCGATATCCTTATAGTCCAAAATAAAAGCTTGAGTAGAAAACATTAATAAGAATTCCCAATTTCCAATTACCAATTATCAATTTTCGTCTTTGACTATCTTAATTTAAAAGTTGATAAATCTGAATCAAATTTCCTTCCGGGTCTTCCAAGTACATCTCAATGCTGCCATAATCCTGCTTAATTGGCTCACGAATAATTCTGCCGCCGTATTTAAAACATTGTTTAGCAATTTTATCTAAATCATCGGTTTCAAACCGCAATAAAAACCCCTGATAAGCTGAATTAGGAAGGTCTGTCTGGAGCAAAGAAATATGCTCTAAATCAAATTTATTATCTGTATCATTAACAGAATACTGAACGTAAAGTTTATCTTCGGTTTCAAACTCCAAAACAAAACCGAAAAGTTCCTGATAAAATTTTTTCAGCTTTTCAATATCTTTGGCAATTAATGAGATATGGCCGAGTTTTTGCATCTTGGAGCGGGTGACCGGGCTTGAACCGGCAATCTTTGCCTTGGCAAGGCAACGTGTTAACCAATTCCACCACACCCGCATATTGTCTCTTATTTACAATATACAATTTCATTGACTAATAAGTCAATCCACTTGAGTAATTTTGTTTTTAAATACTTATTGGTAATCCCAACATTGCAAACCCCGTAACTTAACTTTTTTTTCAAACCGCGTCTTTTAATAACGACCGGCTTCGTAAAGCAAGTTTTCGGCAGTCCAGTCTTTCTTAGCCAATAGCGAACACAACGGTCCTTTCTTAAATCGGGATATAATAAAAGCCAAATTCTAATTTTCCCGGAATTAATCTTAAAAATATTCTTTAGAAATTGCACGAAAATATTAATCATCATCGGATCAATATTGCTAATTCTAAGCTGCCCATTTTTTAGAAGTTTATCGCCTTCCCCCCAATAAATCATTACTCCGGCTATAAAAAGCCGGTTCTTTTTTAAAAAGTAAAATTCTTTCTCTGCTTCCCGCTCCGCTTGAAGATAATAATTTTCCAATCTTTTCTTTCTCGCCGCATTCATCAGTTGAATTTGCTTTTTAGCTTTTTCTTTCCGGTTCTCTATAAGCTGACTTCTTATTCTCTGCGACCAATTCAACTCGGCAAACCAACTTGAAAGTGTGCTTTTGGGGATTTGCAGTTGTTGAGAGATAAAGCCATAACTTTTGCCCAGCCTCCTTAGTCTAAACGCTCCTGTCTTTTCTTTAAGATTTCTCATAAATCCCTATTTTAACTGAACTAACAATAATATATTATATAATAATATGACGCTGGTACAATATATTTAAATTGTTTCTCAAATAAAGTAAAATTAACTTATGAACACTATAGCCCTTTTAATCTTAGACGGCTGGGGTATTGGCAAAAAAACTCAAGGCAATCCAATCAGCCAGATCCCAACGCCAACATTTGACTGGTTCAAAACCAATTTTCCTTATTTAGCCTTGCAGGCCTCGGGCATTGCGGTTGGCTTGCCTTGGGGCGAGCCCGGCTCGTCCGAAGTCGGGCATTTAACCCTTGGCGCCGGCAGAATTGTTTACCAAAACCGGCCCCTAATAACCCAATCAATCAGAAACGGTTCGTTTTTTAACAACTCTCTGCTTTTTGAGATAAAAAACCAGATAACCGGTTATGATTCAAAGCTCCATCTAATTGGTTTAGTCTCTGAAGCAGTGACTAATTCGGATTTGGAACATTTGGAAGCAATTCTGAAATTCATCAAAGATCAGGGTTTAGAAAACAAAACCCGGTTTCATTTAATTACTGATGGTAAAGAAACCCTGCCTCAACAAGCGAAACAAACAATTGAAAAAATCAAAAAAATCGGCATCGGGAAAATCGCCAGTTTGGCCGGCCGGTATTATGCTATGGACACAAACGAATACTGGGAAAGAACAGAAAAATATTTAGCCATGCTTTTGGGCCGGGCAAGAACCCATTCAGGTTATGAAACCATTTTGAACCAAACTTACGCAAAAAACCTGTCTGATGAATTTATTGAACCTCAATTGATTGGCACAGAAGAAGATAAAAAAGACCTAATCCTTCGAGAAAATGACGCGATTTTGTTTTTTAATTTCCGCGGCGAAGGCATGATCCAAACGGCTAAGGCCCTAGCCCAACCGGATTTTAATCATTTTAATCTCAACCGGCCAAACAATCTGCTTATCTTCAGTTTAACCGAATACAGCAAGGAATTGGGAATTAAGGCCATTTTTCGCTTAGCTAAAACAGAAAATCACCTAAGCGAGGTTATCAGCAAAAACAATTTAAGGCAGCTGAAATTAGCTGAATCAGTCAAAGACAAATTAATCACTTATTATTTTAACGGCCAGCAGGAAAAACCTTATGAAAACGAGTTCCGAGTAATTATCCCCTCTGGCAAGACCATTGATTTAAAGAAAAACTATCAGCTTCAGACAGAAACTCTAACCAGCCGGCTTTTGCAGGCGCTAGAAGAAGGAATCTACTCTTTGATTGTGGCTAACTTTGCCAATCCTGATTTAGCTGGACACCAAACTGATTTTGAGATTGGGAAAAAAGTAGTTGGCTATTTGGATAAAACTCTTAACCAAATTTCCGGAGCGGCTCTGAAATTGAAAACCCCCCTGATTATTACTTCAGACCACGGGAATTTAGAAGAGATGTTTAACCCAATCACCGGCCAACCGGACACAAAACACAATGATAATCCGGTACCCTTTTTCTTGATTGACCAAAGATTTTACCGGCCAAGAACTGAATCAGAGATCAAAAACAATGAAAAAAATCCTCAGGGCAGTTTAGCTGATATTGCCCCAACTGTTTTAGAGTTATTGGGTATAAACAAGCCGGAGCAGATGACTGGCCAAAGCTTGATTCCGTTCTGCCGATAAAGATGTTTAAACCCGGTTAAATCCGGATAATCACCGGAATAACCATCGGCCGGCGCTGGGTTTTGTAAAAAAGAAAGTTGTTCAGTTCGTCCCTGACAATATTTTTTAAAAAATTATCATTGCTATTGCCTGTTCGGCGTCGGCTGGCTTCTTTTTTCGCATACCGCTCAACTGCTTCCCGGGTCCTTCGCTTGACTTCTTTAATCAAATCTCTTGATTCCCTCATATAAACAAAGCCTCGGGAAATAATGTCCGGTTCAAGCTTAACCTTATTAGTTTTTTTGTCTAAAAGAACAACCGCTACCATAATCCCGTCTTGAGACATTATCTGCCTGTCTCTTAAAACCACCTCGCCAACATCGCCAACGCCAGAACCGTCAATCATCACGTAGTCAGTTGGCACCCGCTGGCCGGTCAACTCTACCTTGTCTGCCCGCACTTCAATTATGCTGCCGTTGCTAGCAATAACAATATTTTCTTTCGACAAACCCACAGATTGAGCCAATTCAGCGTGAGCCCGAAGCATAAAATACTGGCCGTGAATCGGCACTAAAAATTTAGGTTGGACCAAATTCAGCATCAGCTTCAAGTCTTCAGCATAAGCATGGCCCGAAGCGTGAATATCCATCATTTTGTAATGAAACACATGCGCGCCTTGGCGGTACAAACCATCTTTAAGATTCTGAACTGCCCGCTCGTTGCCAGGAACAATTGAAGAAGAAAAAATTACCGTATCCCCGGGTTTAATCTTAAAATAACGGTGTTCTTTATTAACAATCCGCATCAAGACCGCCCGGTCTTCGCCTTGAGCGCCGGTACAGACAACAACGACCTTGTCGTCAGGCAGATCTAAGGCGTCTTCTGGCTTGATTAAGGTTCCTTTTTGGGTCTCAATATATTTCAGTTCCCGGGCAATCGCCACATTGGATTTCATACTATATCCTTCAACTGCTACTTTCCGGCCATATTTTTCTGCCAGCCAAATTACCTGCTGAACCCGACCGATCAAAGAAGCAAAAGTAGAAACAATAATCCTGCCTTTGGCATTCTCAAAAACCTCGTCCAGGTTGTCCATAATCACCCGTTCTGACATTGAATGGCCCGGGTTTTCCGCTCCGGTTGAATCAGAAAGCAACAACAGAGTTCCTCGGGACGCCAACTGAACAATTCTGGCTAAATCCGCCGGTTTATCTGCCACTGGCTGGAAATCAAACTTAAAATCGCAGGTGTGAATTACTTGCCCAACCGGAGTCTGAATCGCCAAGCCAATCGCATCAGGAATATTGTGGTTAACATGAAATGGGTCAACTTTAAACGGGCCCACCTCAATAGTTTTGGGGTTATCTTTGTCTATCACTTCAATATGGAGTTTTTTCATCCGGGGGAAATCTTCTTGGCGCTTTAGAATAATTGCTTTAGAGAGCAAGGTTGTGTAAATAGCCGGATAGCCCAATTTTTCAACCAGATAAGGGATCGCGCCAATATGGTCGTAATGGGCATGGGTAATAAACACCGCCTTAACCCAATCTTTTTTATCTTTTAGATACTCAATATTGGGGATAATAAAATCAATCCCCAGCATATCTTCTTCCGGAAAACGCAAGCCCATATCAATAATAATAATGTTCTTATCATACTCTAAAAGAGTCATATTCCGGCCGACCTCATCCAAACCGCCCAAAGGAATTACTTTTAAAGACAGATTTGAATCAGGGGCTTTTTTTATTGTTTTTCTTGGTGTCATATATTTTTTAATTTTATTTTTAATTGCTTAATTGGTTTAAAACCAAAACAAGGTTAGGTAATAACTATCTGTGGGCGTGGAGGGACTCGAACCCTCAAGGGACAAGCCCATACGATCCTGAACCGTACGCGTATACCAATTCCGCCACACGCCCGCCGGTTATATGGGGCAAATCTGCCCGAACATTCCTTTATTGCTCCTATTCCAAATTTTAATAAAATTATTTAGCCAGGCCTTTTTTTAACCGTTCTTGAATCAAATTTTCTAAAGGGTCTGCCTTTTTTAATTCGGCAATCTTTAAAGAACATAAATAAGCAAGAACCAACTGATTAATCATTTTCTCAAAATAATCTTTTCCCTGAAGCGTTAAAACCAGAGATTTAATCTTTAGATGCCTGTCAAAAAAATCAGCAGTCAAATCAATTCTTTTATTCAAAACTGCCGGACTTTCCGGGTTTTTCAAAAAAACCGCCACAAACTGATCTTTTTGAGCCAACTGGCTAAACCCAGCCAGATCGTGATGATCAAGGTCGGGAATTTCGCCGGGGAAAGCCGGAACTTTGGCAGTCTCATCAAGGTTAATCTCCCAAAAACTGATTAAAGAGCTTAAGCTGTTTGGCCCGTAAACCAAAACCATTTTCCCAAGCAAAGCTTTGGCCAACTCGATCGCTTGATTTTCTAAAGCTGAAAAATCAAATTCTTTTTTAACAGAAAAGCTTCCTTTGAACAAAACCCCGAAAAGCAACCCCAAAAAATACGGCACAGCGAATCTTGGCGCAAAAAAATCAGGCAAGCTAAGGTATTCTTTCTGGGCTAATTTTTCCAGCTGCCCGCCTCGGCCAAAACTAAGAACGGGCAGACCGAGCTCTTTGGCCCGACTAAAAGCAGAGAGGGTTTCTTCAGTGTTGCCAGAATAAGAGAAACAAAAAACTTGAGTCTGGTCTTTGCTTTTAATCTTGGGCAAAAAATAATCCTGCCAAACGATAAGCTCAAAATCCTGATTTTTTTCAAGGTTCAAAAAATCAGCCGACAGCTTGGCTGCCAAGATTGAACCGCCCATACCAGCCGCAACAGTGGTTTCCCGGTTTGACCAAGAAATTTTCTCTCCAGCTTGCAAACCAGAGGCAAAACTTTTTGGCGTTCTTAAAACTAACTCGGTTAATCCCATACTCTTTTTTGGTACAGATGCCAAAGGTTAATTCTTGAAAACTTATCACCCAAATTATTCAACTGTTTAATCTCGGGCAAAATAAAAGATTGGTTAACCACCCAAACAAACCGAGGCGAATACAGGAACGATGCCGGCTGATTCTGGCGAATTAATTGGTCCAGATCCTGATAAAGCTCTTGGCGTTCTTGCTCTTGAAAATTCAACCTTAGCTGATCTAAAATCCTGTCTGCTTCCTGATTTTGGTAAAAACTAAAGTTCAAACCCGGAGCGCTGGTCTGGCTGGAGTGCCAAAAAGGATATGGGTCGGGCTGGTTGCCGGAAACATTTGCCTGACCGACTAAAACCATTTGGTAAGAGCGGGCCTGCAGCCGAGAACTGAATTCATTAAGACTCATTGGTTTTAAAATAACGCTGATACCAAGCTTGGAAAGATTTTCTTTAATAATTTGACCAACAGACATCAATTCCGGCAGATCCTGCAAAAGCAAAGAAAGCTCCAGTTTGGTCGGCAGTTTATCTTTGCTTGAAAGTCTTTTCTCTAAAATCCCGTCTTCGTCTTTATCCTGCCAACCCAATTGGCTTAAATTCTGCCGGGCCGAATCCGGATCAAAAAGACTTCCGCCCTGATCAATAAACTCGGTTTTAATTATCGGGCTGCTGGCAGTTTTTGCTTGACCGGCAAAAACCCGATCAATTATCTCTTGTTTATTAATCGCCAAATCAATCGCTTGTCTTAATTTTCTATCGGATAAAATTTCGTTTTCAGTATTAAAAAACAAACCGAAAATCCTTAGATAGGGAATTGTTTTAACCTCAAAGCTGTTAAAGTCTTTTCCTTCGCTGGCAAAACCAACTAAGCTGTCAATCTCTTTTTTCCGTAAAGCGGTTTCCGCTTCTGTTTGGTTGGAAAAAAATCTTAAGTTGATTGTCTCTAAATATGGGCCCTCTAAATAATATTTGTCAAATCTGACAAAGCTCATCTGACTAATTAAACCATCCTTGTTTTGGAGCATGCGTTTGAATTTATACGGCCCGGAGCCAATTGGTTTCAAATTCAAGTCAGAAAAAACAAAAGCATTGGCCTGAATTTCCGACCAAAGATGCCTGGGCAAAACTTTAAAAGTCAAATAATAAGGGAAAAAATAATAAGGCCGACTTAGGGTAAATCTCAAAGTGATATCAGACAAAATTTCTACCTGAACCTCCCGCCAAAATTCAGCATTAGGATTTTTCAATTCCGGGTTTTTCAGCAACTCTAAACTAAAAGCGACATCATTAGCAGTTAAACGTTCGTTGTCTTGCCAATATAAATCCTTTTTCAAAGTAACCAAATAAACCTTTCCGTTTTCAAACCTCTCGACCGACTCAGCCAAATCGGTCTCAACTCCGCCTTGGTTATCCGGCCTTAACAAAGAAGAAAAAACAATCGACTCAATCAGTTCTTCGGCCGGAGATAAATCGGTAATCGCCGGATTAATATATCTTGGCGCCCCGACAACGCCTTCGGCGTAAACGCCGCCGATCCGGGGAATCAACTTGGTCCGGTTAAGATAAAATTTATAGCCAAACCAAACCAAACCCAAACTGCCTAAGCCAAACAGAAAAACAAAAATAATTTTTTCTTTTTTAGAAAGGGCAAAAACAGAACCGAAAAAACGTTTAAAAGAAAAAAAACTTGCCCAACTTTTAAAAAAAGAGGGTTTTTCTTTTAACCAAGAAAAAATGCGCATTGTCTGTGATAAAGCTTAAACTAAGCCAGAAATAATCCTAAAATAATGCTTAAAGCGAGTAAAATTACCGAGATAATCGTGGCGATGAAAATTCCTTTTTCCAGCCCCCGGCGAGTAGCGTAAAATTCGCCCAAGCCGCCGAAAACTCCGGATAGGCCTTCGCCCCGATTCTGAAGCAAAATAAAAACCACAGTTAAAGCGGAAAGAACAATCTGAATAACACTTAAAATTTGCTTAATTTCCATAAGAACTGCTAATCATTAAAGATGCTAATATACAAATTTTACTAATGGCGCCAATATGATACCTTGATACTATTCTAGCCTTAGGACAAGTTTATTCTTTGGCTTTTTCAACAATATCAAATAGATAGTTAATAAAAGTAATAATCAAAGTTGTCCAGAGTAAAGCGCCATAACCGGAAAAAGTCAATTGGGGCGCCCAATAAGTGGTTAGCCAAAGCATTAAAGCGTTAATCACCAAGCCAAACAGCCCCAAAGTAATAAACACAAACGGCGCTAAGATAAACTCTAAAAACGGCTTGACTAACAGATTTAACAAAGTAATGATTGTCGCGGCTTTGGCTAAATCCATAAAACTGCCGCCAAAAAAGACTCCGGCAATATAATTTATTGCCAGTTGCAAGCCAACAAAATTGGCAATCAAACGAAGAAGAATTCTGGCTAAAGCAACCATTTCAAAGCTAATCTTAACATGGCAAGTAGCAAATGGCAAGCCCAAGCATTAAGTAGTAAGCAATATAATTCCCAATTCCCAATTTTTAATTTCTAATAGAATCATACTAATTTAGGATTTTTTATGCTAAAATCTATAAAGATAATCAATTAAAAATACTAATGAATCAATGAACCAATTAGTATCATTCGTGCCATTAGTATATTAGTATCAGTTATGTTAATAAGAAATTGGCGACAAGCAAGGATTCAAAAACTCTGGCGTTAGAGCTTATTTTGTTTATAGTCCCCGACTCCTCGCCAGAGGAGTTTTTTAGTATATGCGAATAGCGTTAACGTCATCGCATCCTCTCAAAAACATTGCCATTAACCAAATTAAGAAGTAAAATTAAATTAAGAACAAATGATATGAAAATCGTTTCCGGAATCAGGCCGTCAGGCGAACTAACAATTGCCAATTATATCGGCGCCATAAAACAGTTTATCCGGCTTCAGGAAAACAATGAATGCTATTTTTTCATTGCTGACCTGCACGGAATTACTACGCCTTACGAGCCGAAAAAATTTTCCCAATCAGTTTTAAGCGCTTACGCCATTTACTTAGCTTTGGGATTAGACAATAAGAAAGCAAAAATTTTTCTCCAATCAAAAATCCCAGAGCATTCAGAATTGGCTTGGCTGTTGGAAACAATCACGCCAATGGGCGAGCTGGAACGAATGACCCAGTATAAAGAGAAGCGGCAAGAAGGCGCGCCAGCCAATGCCGGGTTGCTTTTGTACCCAGTGCTAATGGCAGCAGACATTCTGCTTTATAAAGTTGAAGCAGTGCCGGTTGGTGAAGACCAAGTCCAACATGTTGAGTTAACCAGATTTATTGCTGACAAGTTTAATAAAAAATTCGGCCGAACCTTTCCCTTGCCCAAGGCCTTGGTGTTAGGAAAGAATTCGGCCCGAATTAAATCTTTACAAAATCCCAATAAAAAAATGTCTAAATCAGACGCGGACCCGGACGGCTCAATCCTTCTGCTTGACCCAGCTAAAGAAATAACCAGAAAAATCAAAAAAGCAATGACTGATTCAGACAAAGATATCAGGTTTGACCCAATAAAAAAACCGGCTATTGCCAATCTTTTAACCGTCTTTGCTGAATTTTCCGGGGAAAACATAAAAGCCTTAGAAAAAAAATTCAGCCAAAGCTCTTATGCTGAATTCAAAACTAAATTAGCGGAGTTATTGGTCCAAAAACTTGAACCAGTCCAGAAAAAATATTTTGAGCTAATCAAAAACACCAACCAGTTAACCAGCCAGTTAAGTCAAGATTCAGAGGGGGTCAGAAAAACTGCGGCGGCAACTTTGGCTGAAGTTAAAGAGAAAATGGGGTTTCGGATTTAGCTGATTTTCAACCCAGGCTCAACTCCTTTGTCTGGGACAAGCAAAACAATCCCCTTATCTTTATCTTCTACTGCCAAAAGCATGCCTTGGGATTCAATTCCCTTGATTGTTTTTGATTCAAGATTGGCAACCAAGATAATTTCCTTGCCAACCAGTTCTTCGGGCGAATAATCCTTAGCAATTCCAGAGACGATCTGGCGCCATTCCTTATTGCCTAAATCCAGCTCTAACCGGAGCAGATTATCGGTATTTTCCAGTTTTTCTGCGGCAATAATCTTTGCCACCCGAAGGTCTAATTTTTCAAAATCATTCAATGGTATATAAGGCATAAAATTATTGGTTCCAATCTGTTACTTCTTGTACAGAATTTTTTAAGTTATCAAAGACTTTTTTTAAATCAACACCCCTTACTTGAACTGTTCTTGTCGGCAAAACCGGACTAAATAAAAACCACTCTTGTTTGTAGATATCAGGATCGATGAAAATTTTAATGTCTTCGTCAAACCCAAATGGATAAGCACAGCCGGGTTCTGTACCGAAAGTTTCTTTTAATTCTTCTGGGATGGCTAATCTTATTTTAGAAACATCTAGAACTTTTTTAACGACATCCATATTTATTCTCTTGCCCTGCAGAGTTATATAAACAATAAAATCATTGTCTGTTTTTAAGACCATGCATTTCCCCTCGGTGCCAAAGAATCCGGTCTCTTTTTGAACCACGGCCAGATCTTCATAAGTTAAGGCTACTCGGTGTTCAAAAAGCTTATACTCAACACTGTTGTCATCAAGCAACTTTATCAATTTTACATATTGTTTCTGCGGATTAACCATCTTAAATTTTTAATTTTAATTTTGACTTTTTGACTTATTTCTTGATTCCGATCCAAACCTGATTGCTTTCAATCTCAGCCTGTTTTTCAAAATCAGTTGGTTGGCGAGAAAACTCTAATTTAACTGCGCCAACTTCCTGCTGGAATTTACTAACATTGTCTTTAATAAAACCAAGCTCTGGTGGCAGATCCAGATAAAGACTGATTTGGTCTTGAGGCATCAGGCCAGCTTGCTGGCGGGCTTCTTGAATCAAACGCAACAACTCCCTTTGCCAACCCTCCTGTTTCAATTCTTCAGTTATCTGCGTGTTCAAACCAACATTTTCTTCAGAAACAATCCCTGATGAAAAAACTTCAACATTTTTTACTTCTTTAACATTTAACTCCTCCATTAAAATGCTTTTTCCCTCTTCAGAGATTTTCGTTTTCAAAATTTCAAGAGCTGATAATGGCTGCCTAACTTTAATTCCGGCTTTGGCGCGTAAAGCTAATCCTTGCTCAGCAATTTTTCTTACCTGCGCCATTTCCTCAATTAGCGATTTGCTACTTGCCATTTGCTTTATTTTTGGCCAAAGGTCCAAATGAACGCTTAAAGAATAAACTCCTTGGAATCTGGCGCTAACTCTTTGCCAGAGATAATCAGCCAAAAACGGAGTGAACGGCGCTAAAATTTTGGCAAACTCCAAAAGCAATGAGCCAAAAAACTCGGATGTTTGGATTAAATCTTTTTCCGAATCCGGTTTTTGGAATTTTTTTCTTGACCGGCGCAGATACCAGCGGGACAGATCGTCAATAAAACCCTGAACCGAACGAGCGGCCTCAAAGATTCTATATTCAGACAGATACCGGTCAACCTGTTTAGCAAGCAAAGCCAATTTTTCTAAAATCCACTCGTCCAAAAAATCCTGCGGCTTTAAATTTGGCTTAAGATTCTCTGGGGCGTAAAACTCGAAAAATCTTAAGACATTCAGAACTATCATCAGTTCTTGGGCCGAGATTTTTAAACCCTGTTCAGAAAACTTTTTGTACTCACCCGGAGAGTTAACCGTATAAAAGTACCAGCGCAAAGCATCAGCGCCGTATCTGTCAAACATCTCCCAGGGATCAACCGTATTGCCTTTTGATTTGGACATCTTTTCGCCTTGAGCATCAAGAACATGGGCAATTGAAACCACATTCAGATAAGACGGCCCCAGATCTAACAGGGTTGAGATTGCTAACAAAGTGTAAAACCAGCCCCGAGTCTGATCAATTGCCTCGGAAATATAATCAGCTGGATAAGGATAATTTTTTTTAATTAGAGAGCGGTAATTCACTTTATTCGGATCCTGGTTCGGCTTAATCTGGTCAAAAGGAAAATGGAACTGGGCCAAAGGCATTGCTCCGGAATCAAACCAAACATCAATCACCTCTTTAACCCGGGACATTTTTCCGTTACAGTCTCGACACCTTAAACAAATCTCATCAACATAAGGCCGATGCAGATCTGTCTCGCCCTGCTCGTTTTTTGGTAAAGCTGAAGAATTAAATTGCCTGAATTCAGCTAAGCTAAATTCTTTTAAAGCTTCTGACTTGGGTTCAAGATTAGCCAACCAAGCGTTGAGCATCTTTAAAACCGCGCCATGAGCCACGACTAAGATATTTTTGCCGGAGTATTTTTTTTCCAGCTCCAGAAAAGCTTCTCCGGCCCGCTGATAAACTTCTTCAAAGCTTTCGCCGTTTTCCGGTTTTTTCTTAAACCAGTCTTTGCCGCCATAAAAGCCATAAAACTTATCATAATCCTGGCCGTTCAAAAACCCGGCATTTATTTCTCTTAAACGTTTGTCATAGATTACCTTTGTTTGGGGAAAGAATTTTTTAAGAATCGCTATTGTTTCTTTTATCCGGGTTAAATCAGAAGCAAAGATTAAATCAAAATTCTGGCCCGAGAATTTCTCTGCCGCCCTTTCAACCCCTCCCCTGCCCAATTTTGTCAGATGGGCTGGTTCTTTTTTATCAGCAGAAAAATCAATATGAATATTTTTTTGATTTGACTCTGCTTGGCCATGACGCATTAGCCAGTAATTGTTTTTTAAAATTGCCTGATCGGTTAAATCTTTTAACGAACCGGCAACAAAAAGATGTTCGGGATTGCTTTCACAAACCCAGATTGGCAAAGGCGTGCCCCAGTATCGCTCCCTGGATAAAGCCCAATCCTTATTTTCCCTTAACCACTCGCCAAACCGGCCCTGCTTTAAATACTCTGGTTCCCAATGAATTTTGTCGTTGTTAGCAATCAACCGGTCTTTTATCTCGCTTGTCTTAATAAACCAAGAATCCCGAGCGTAATAAAGCAATGGTGTCTGACAACGCCAGCAAAATGGATAAGTATGAGTGATTTTTTCTTCTTTAAAAAGCTTGTTTTCCTGCTTCAATTTTTCCCGAATCAATGGATCGGCTTGTTTAACCCAGATGCCAGACCAATCAGAAACCAAATTGGAGAATCTGCCGTCTGATTCAACCGTATGAATAAATGGCAGATTAAATTCTTTGCCCAGATTAAAATCATCTTCACCGTACATCACTGCGGTGTGGACAATGCCGGTGCCGTCTTCATCAGTAGCAAACTCTGCTGGGTAAACTTTAAAGGCATTTTCAATGTTTTTCGGATTTGCCTTAACAAGATAATTAAACATCGGCTCATAGCGCAAACCAACTAGATCCTTTCCTTTGACCCCTTTTAAAACTTTACTCCCCGCTTCCAAAACACTAAGACGATTCTTGGCTAAAATATAAACCTCGCCGGTTTCGGTTTTAACAAAAACATAATCCAGCTCCGGATGCACTGCTAAAGCCACGTTACCCGGCAAAGTCCATGGGGTTGTTGTCCAGGCTAAAAGAAAAACTGGATTTCGGATACCAGCTGTCAAACGTCCGACATCCAAATTCTGAACTCTAAACTTCAGATAGACAGACATTTCTTCAACATCTTGATATCCTAAAGCCACTTCATGCGAAGCCAAGGCGGTGCCGCAGCGAGCGCAATAAGGAACCACTTTATAATCTTGATCAAGCAAGTTTTTTTGCCAGATCTTTTTTAAAATCCACCAGCAAGTTTCTATATATTTTGGGTCATAAGTGATATAAGGATTGTCTAAGTCAAGCCAATAACCAATTCTTTTAGTGAATTTATCCCAAAGCTGTTTAAACTCCCAAACTGATTTCTGGCAAAGCTGATTAAACTTAGCCACGCCAAAATTCTCTATGTCGGATTTTGTTTTGGTGCCAATCTGCTTTTCCACTTGCAGCTCTACCGGCAAGCCATGAGTATCCCAGCCGGCTTTTCTTAAAACCAAATCGCCTTTTAATTCCCGGTAGCGGCAGATAACATCCTTAAAAACCCGAGCAATCACATGATGAAACCCGGGTCCGGCATTAGCAGTGGGCGGACCTTCATAAAAAATGAATTTTTTCTTTCTTTTTGAGTTCTGGAGTTTGACAAAAATCCTTTCCTTTTCCCAGAATGTTAAAATTTCTTCTTCAATCCGGGACAGGTTTTGATTAACGGTTTTCTTAGGTTGAGATAAATCTGGTTTTCCCATTGGTGTTTATTTAGTGTTTAATTTTTTAATTCTAAATTCGTATGTTTATAATCGCTTATTAAAAACATCCGATGGCGCTATTCTCATATCCTGTCCAAAACCTCGATGCCAAATAAAGATAAGCAAGTTTTGATCGTTTCGGCAACTTTAAAAACCAAGATTAGCCTGGCTTTTCTTAACTTTCTTTCTGCTTTCAAAACCGGATATTTCTCGTAAAAAGAATTCGCCAGATTAGCTAACTCAAAAACATAGCTGGCAATCAGGTTGGGCAGATACTCTTCAGCTGATTGCTTAACCGCTTCAGGAAACTGAACCAGTTTTCTTAAGATTGCTGTTTCGTCTTCGGAAAAAAGAGTTAAGTCTTTTTTCGCCAGTTTTATTTTTCTGAACCGGGCTCTTCTTAAAATATTTGAAAGCCGGACATAAGTATACTGGAGGTAAGGCCCGCTGTTGCCTTCAAGAGAGAGCATTTTGTCCCAATCAAAAACAATATCGGTGTTCCGGTTCTGACAGAGATCATTATATTTGGCCGCATTAATCCCGACGATTCGGGCGATTTTATTTAATCTTTTTTCCGACAGTTCAGGATTTTTATGCTTGGCGATTTTTTTTGCCCGAGAGATTGCCTGACCAAGAACTTCTTCTAAAAGAATTGACCGGCCGCTTCGAGTCGAAAGCTTTTTTTTATCTTGGCCCAACAGCATGCCAAACTTAACATGAACCAACTTGGTTTTTGGCGCCAGATTAAACTTTTTTACTGCAGTAAAAAGCTGCTCAAAATAAAGCGCCTGTTCATTAGCCACCACGTATAAAACTAAATCCGGCTTAAACTGTTTTTCCCGATAAATAATTGTTGCCAGATCGTTGGTCGCGTATAAAAACGCTTGGTCTGATTTCTGAATCATCAGCGCTGGCAGACTCTTATCCGCTAAATCAATGATCACTGCACCCTGGCTTGATTCAGCCCAACCTTTTTTTTGAAAATCATTAACCAGTTTTTCCGCAATCTTCTGATAAAAGCTCTCGCCGTGGTAATAATCAAACTTCCGAATTCCTAAAAGCTGATAATGTTTTTCAAACTCTTTAATGCTATTTTTTAAAAGCGCTTTCCAGATGGCTAAATTTTCTTTGTCTTGATTTTGAAGCTTAACAGTCTCTTGCTTAGCCGATTCGGTCAACTCGGGATTGTCTTTTTCTGAACCGGTGAACTTAACATAAAGCTGATTCATCTGTTCAATTGTCAGTTTTGCTAAAGAAGTTTTTGAATATTTTTTGTAAGCAGCAATTAGTCTGCCGGCCAGCATGCCCCAGTCGCCTAAATGATTGTCAGAGATTACCTGCCAGCCCAAAAATCCATAGATCCTGGCCAAAGCGTCGCCGATAATCGTTGACCGAATATGGGCAATGGAAAGCTGTTTACCAATATTGGGACTGGAATAATCAATAATGACCCTTTTTTTCTTTTTGGCTTTTAATAACTTTTCCGGGCTTGTTTCTAAGATTTTAAGAAGAAAATCAGGGCTTAAGAAAAAATTAATATAGCCGTTTTTTACTTCTATTTTAGAAAAATATTTATCCAAATTGGCTAAATCTTTCTTGGTATCCTCTGCAACCAAAAACGGCGATTGTTTTGTTTGTTTAGCCAAAACAAAAGCTAAATTCGTAGTATAGTCGCCAAACTCCGGCCGCTCCGAAACAGACACAGAAAAATCCCCCAACTTTGCTTCAGGCAAGTTTTTTTTAACCAGTTTTTCTAATTCAGATTTTAAAAATTCGGAAGCTAACATAAACAAGTATTAAGTATAAAGCATTAAGTTTAATTCTACCAAAAAACTCTCCGAATTGGAGAGTTTTTACTGTTAACTAAAATAATTAAATAAAATCAAAAACTCCCCGCTAATTCGGCAATAATTCTAATTCTTGAAATAATCCGAGGAGAAAACATAATTAACATTATTTTATCATACTTCACAAAAACGACAAGGGCTCTTTAGTCTTGGCTTCTTTTCTTGTATCAAAACGCCAGACGCCAAAAACAATAAAACCGATTCCCAAAATCTGGGCAAAAAAGCCCGAATAAGAATGAACAATAAGTGTGTATGGAATCCAGGCTAAGGCAGCAAGCAACATATAAAACCGAATATTGACCGGCTTGGTTTGCCAAACCGCAGATGTACCAATAATCACGCCTAATACAGGAAAAACGCTTTCTGGGCCGCGCCACGAAAACAACAGCGTCATAACCGAAAAAGCCATAAAAGAATACAGCCAAAAACGATTCCTGGCCCACTGCTTTTCAGATTTTTTATCAAAAACTAGATTCCTAAACGCGACAACCAAACTCATAATCGCGCCGGTATAAGCTGAAAGCAGCCAATAGTGAACCGCAAAAATAAAAGATCCAAGGCTTTGGCGCCGCAATATCTGTTTGCGTTCTTTACTTTGAAGCGCAAATCCAACAAAAAGAAGGGCGATAACGCCCAAAATCTGTGTTGGCCAAAAATTGCCAATAACCTCTTTTAAACTCGTCAAGTCCTTTAATCTTCTCTTAATAACAAACCCGAAAGGTTACGCCCTCTTCCTCTAAAAACGAGTCGAGTGGAGATGGTGGGAGTTGAACCCACGTCCATTGGCTTTTTACCAAAACTGTTCTACAGGCGTAGTCTTGCTTTTATTTTGGTAAAAACAGGAAAGCAAACCAACCTTGTTTTTACGAGCTTGACTGAATTTCAGAAACGAATCTTCAAGCAAAATTGTTTCCTATCTCAATATTTTTACGCCTGTCTCCGCTTATTGAGAATCAGCGGAGAAGACGTCCTCTTAAATAAGAAGAAATCTGCTAGGCAAGTTTAAGCAACTGCCATTGCAGGAACGCCGAAATTGGCATTTATTTTTGTTTTCCGGTTGTTTAACGGGGGAGACAGAATTCCCCGGCCTGCCCAGACTTCAGCAAAACCAATGTCAAAGCCCGGCATCCCCAAAAATAAAAATCCTAAATCCAAAATTCTTCAGCCAGAGGCTGATCCGCCTTTGTGGGAAAATCCTAAATAAATTCCAATCCCTAAACTCAAAATCAAAAGTTTAGAACTTTGAATTTCGCTATTATTTAGAAATTAGAAATTGTCCGCCCAAGGCGGATCCGCCCCTGGCGGAGAAATTAGGGTTTGCTTGTTAAGGTTCTTTCAATCTCCCGCTCAACTGCTTTTTTCCTTAACTGCTCGCGCTTTTCAAACCGGCGTTTGCTTTTGGCTAAACCGAACTCCAGCTTAATCAGATTCTTCTTATTATACAATTTTAATGGCACTGCTGTCAATCTCTTTTCCTGAATCTTGCCTAAAAGATTTTTAATTTCTTTTTTAGCCAAAAGTAGTTGTCTGGTCCGATTAATTTTGTAATCCTGATAAACATTTAAAGGCTGGAGCGGATAAATCTTGGCATTGATTAAAACCGCTCTATTGTCAGACCTAATTTTTATATAACTTTCAGTTAAGTCTGCCCGGCCGGCCCTAGCGGCTTTGACCTCAAAACCAAACAAAACAATGCCGGATTCAAACTTATCCAGAATCTCATAATCAAAAAATGCTTTTTTGTTTTCTGCAAACACTGACATCAAGACTATTTTAACCCAAACCAAAGCAATTGTCTTGCTTCAGGAGATTTAACCTAATCAAACAATCCTAAAATTAGGTTTAATTCAGAAAAATCTAAAGAAGTCTCACTTCCTTAGATGGTTCATGATTCTAACCTTGCTTAAGTGCTTGAATTAAAGTCCAAGGTCTGATAATATCTTCATATAATTGACTAAAAAACATTGGTAAAAAGATTCAGAAAGCCACCGAGAAAACCCCAGCCAAAAGCAATTACTAACGAGCTAATTAAATCCCCAAAAGTAAGGCTAATTGGCGAAACCGGAGAAAATCTAGGCATTGTTCAAACTGAAAAAGCAATTGCTCTGGCAAAAGAAAAAGGGTTAAGCCTAATCCAGGTTGCCGAAACTCCGAAAGAAACGATTGCCAAGATCGCTGATCTGGGAAAATATTTATACCAGCAGCAGAAATCAGAAAAAAAACAAAGGGAAAAACAAAGAAAAGACGCTTCTAAAACCGTCAGATTAAAATTGGCGACCCAGGCCCATGATTTGGAAACTAAAGCCAAACAGGTGAAAAAATTTTTAGATCAAGGCTACCGGGTTCAGATTGAGATTTTTCTAAGGGGCAGAGAACGAAGCAGGAGAACAGAGGCAGAAAAAAAATTAAAAGAATTTATCCAATCTCTTGAAATTCAAACCAAGACCATTCAACAAGGACAGGGTCCGCGCGGTCCCCAAGCAGTTCTAATCAAAATATAAAAATGGAAAAAACCAGCAAATTAATCAATAAAAGAATCAGGATAACCAAAAAGAAAAAGGTCCTTCATCGCAAGGCCCAGTTAGGGCATTTCAAATCCAAAGATGATCCCAATACGAGAAGAAAAAAAAGGAAAAACAAAAAATCCCAGAGCCCAACAATCAAAAGAGCAGTTAAAGAATATACTGGCAAACTTTAATTTAATTTAAAACAATTATGACCAGAGTTAAACGGGGCAAAGTCGCCACGAAAAAACGGAAAAAACTTCTAAAATACACTAGGGGCTTTTATTCGGGCAGAAAATCAAAAGAGCGGGCGGCCCGCGAAGCCCTGCTTCATGCCTGGACCCATGCTTATCAGGACAGAAAAAAGAAAAAGCGAGTTAATCGCCGAATCTGGCAGGTCAAACTCAATGCCGCAGTCAAAGAACTGGGTTTAACTTATTCAAAATTCATTAATTTGTTAAAAAAACAGCAGATAGAAATTGACAGAAAGGTCTTGGCTGAAATTGCTGAAACCCAGCCAGAAGTTTTCAAAAAAATCATTGACCAACTAGAGGGTTAAACTTTGTTAAAAATTAAAAATCCTGCTTAAAACAGCTGGATTTTTAATTGCCAAAACTCCATGGAAGAAAAAAGCTCTCTTTTTCCTGAAGGGTTTTTTTCTCAATCCCTCAAAATAGTTGTTTTGAGATTTTTTTAACGCTTCCCGGGTCGCGTTTTTCTGTTGTTCTATTTTAAAGTATAAACTAAGCCAATTACAACAAACAAATAAGCCGGGCACCCGGCTTATTTGTTTACCAGTCGGAGTACCCAGATTCGAACTGGGACTACAGCTACCCGAAAGCTGCGGGCTGCCATTACCCCATACCCCGTTTTATCCAGCGCGAGACAGCCTGTTTCGTCCCGCCACAGCAAGGCAAACTGCGTTGCGCTCAATTTATTCTTTAAACTCCGGAAACAATCTTGAGCCTATTTTACATAAAATTTAGATTTCATTTTTGCTTCTACGCCTGATTCAAACTCTTCTTTCCGTTCCCGAGCTGATTGAGCCATTTTCTCCAGCTCTTTATCGGTTAACTCTCCTAATTGTTTTACTCTTTCTTCAAGATAATTTCCAGTATTTTTTTTCGGGTCTTCCATTGCTTCATCAAGTAAAATAGCCAAGATCCAGCCGATTTTGGGCCCGGGCGGAATTTTTAAAATCTCAATTATCTGGTTGCCGTCAATTTTCAACATCTTGGCTGAAACCGGATCGCGCCTGACTTTCTCAATCATAAACAGCAGGTGCCGGAGCTTGTATGGCACTGCTTTGGGTACGCCTGAACCAATCCGGTCTGCTTGCCTAAGTTTAATCAAATCATCAATATTTTCAATCCCAACCCGGCTGATAAATCTTCTCACTCCGGCTTCAGTTACTTCACCGACATTATAATAAAACAGATGATAACGAACCAGGTGGACGACTTTGTTAATCAATTCTTTGGGAAAACACAATCTAGTTAAAATTATCTTTGCCATTTTTGCCCCAACCGCTTCATGGCCATGAAAAGTCGCGTATTTACCCTGACCCCTTTTTGTTTTCGGTTTGCCAACATCATGCAGCAAAGCCGCTAATCTTAGCTCTAAAGAAAAATCTTTTTTCGCCGCATAATCTAAAGATAAAAGATTATGCTCCCAAACCGAATAAATATGATGAAGATTCTGGCTTATGCCAATGCCTTGGCGCAGTTCAGGCATAATTGATTCAAGCAAATTCATTTTTTCTAAAAGCTCAATTCCGGTTTTAGCCTCTCTAATCATTAAAATCTTGACCAGTTCGTCCCGGATTCTTTCTTTGGCAATTATTTTTAACAATCCGGCATTTTTTTTGATTGCCTGTTCAGTTTGCTTTTCAATTGTAAAACCTATCTCAACCGCAAACCTGACTGCCCGAATTAAGCGCAAAGCGTCTTCTTGAAATCTTTGATTGGGGTCGCCAACCGCCTTGATAATTTTATTTTTCAAATCTTCTTGACCATTATATGGATCAACAAGATTAATTTCCAATTTCTCTCGCTGCGCGAAATCTGGCGCAGCCAGAGAATTTCCAATTTCTAATTCCTTAAGCTCGGCAAGGTTTAACGCAATCGCGTTGATAGTAAAGTCGCGCCGGGCCAGGTCCTGTTCAATTGTCTGACTAAACTTTATCTTATCCGGATGGCGCTTATCAGAATATTTACCTTCAATCCGAAAAGTAGTAATCTCAATTATTTTCAAAGAAAAGTTCCCTGATTTAGTCTTAATTCCAACCGTACCAAACTGATTTTCATAAACGCTATCAGGAAAGATTTTCTGAATCTGCGCTGGCAAAGCGTTGGTGGCAATATCCCAATCTTTCGGTTCGCGTTTTAAAAGCAAATCCCGAACGCAACCACCAACTAAGTAAACAGAAAAACCGGCTTGATTCAGCTTCTCTGCAAGACTGATTATTTCTGATGGAATTTTTAATGTTTTTCCCATAAAATGATTATATAATATAAACTTTAAATCCTAAACCGAAAAGAAAATGGACACCGCTCCGCCCTCGTGGTGAAACGGAAATCACGCTTGACTTCGGATCAAGAATTTCGGGTTCGAATCCTGACGGGGGCACCATGGAAATTTTAATAGAAATTATCGGCTGGGTTGGTTCAGGTTTGATTATTTTCGCTTATTATCTGCTCCAAACTGACAAAATAGAAGAAACTAACAAAAAGTACCAATTGCTTAATATTTTTGGCGCTTTGTTTGTTGGTTTGAATGCGTTTTCTAAAAACGCTTGGCCAATAGTCTTCTTGCAGCTGATCTGGATTTTAATCGCCTTAAAAGCATTGACAAAAAACAAGATTAAGCCAAAGCAGGCGCTTTCTTGTTAAAAGCCGCCCCGTTTTAATTGGGCGGCTTTTAAATTAAACTACTCCTCTTTTGAAGCAATTTTAAGCTTTTTTGACTTTTTCCGCTCTATCTTAGGAATCCTGATTTTCAAAACGCCGTCTTCCATGTCTGCTTGGGCTTTGTCAATATCAACTTCATTAGTCGGTAAAGCAACGGTTCGGGAAAAACTGCCCCAATAACACTCTTGATAAAAATAATCTTTCTCCTCAATCTTTTCTTGCTTTTCTCTCTTGCCCCGAATCGTAATCATATCGTTTTCAATATGGACATCAATATCATCGGATTTAACCCCGGCAATCGGCGATTCAATCACAATTTCATCCGGAGTCTGATAAACATCTATTGTCAATTCGCCAATTGAATCCGAATCAGTTAAAAAATTATTTTCTTCTTGCGGTTCTAAAGCAGTATCTTGATTTGTTTGTTTTTTGCGCTTACCAAACATAATTAAAAGATTAATTAATTTAGTTTATTATAGCATAGTTTCATTCTTGTTTTGGTTTTGATCCTGATCCCGACTTCGCGATTCTTTAGCTAAATAATCAGGCGAATAAACCACCAAAGTGGCTGGCCGGCCCAGCTGACGCAAGGTTTCAGCGTCTCGAAGCAAAAATAAAGCCAAAATAAATAACAGAAAAACTGCGCCGGCATAAAAAGGCATGCCGAATTTAATCACTAAAAAATTAAACAAAGCGTGGATTAAGCTGGCCAAACCTATTCCTAAAAAGATAAATTTTTTCGGCCGGTGCTTGATAATTCCGATCGCCCAAAAATAACCAACCAAGCCGGAAGCTAAAGAATGAAGAAAATTGGCTCCAACAAAGCGCAAGGTCAGAAAATAAACTACTTGGGAAAAACTGCCGCTGTATTGGTTAAAAACAGAAACCAAATAAATTATATTCTCAACAAAAGCAAACCCCAAGGCAATTACCACCAAATAAATAACCGCATCAACCGGCTCATCAAAAACCGGATTCCGGCGTAAAAACAAATAAGCCATTAAAAACTTAAACAGCTCTTCAACTAAAGCAACGCCTAAAAACATAAACCAAAATGAATTTTGAACTGCCTGCTTTTCCATGCCGCTAAACTCAAAAAGCCGCAGCAATAAAACTCCGGCGCCTAAGGCAAAAACGGTAGAAAAAATGCCCAAGAAAAAAGCTAAAAGCAAAAGCGGCCGCGGCTCTGGATGGGGATCTTGCTTCAAATAAAATAAAAGCCAGATAAAATTCGGCAAAACGCTTAGACCAATGATTAAAAAAGCAAACACGGTAAGGCGAATAAAGAATAATGAATTATGAATAAAGCATAATAAACAAAAAGCGCTAACTAGTAAAGTTTAACATAATTCTTAATTCAAAATTCATTATTCTGCGTTAAGTTTTATACCTTGGCGCTTGGCCATTTTTCTTTGGTTAAGACTGAATCTTTTTCAGCAAAAATTGATTGCCAGATTGCTTCAGTAACAAACGGCATAAACGGATGCAGCAGCTTAAGGCAGGTTGAGTAAACCCGCAAAAGAACCGAAATAACAGTTTTGTCCCCGGACTTTATTCTCGGCTTGGCCTGTTCAACATAAACATCGGCAAATTCGTGCCAAACAAACTGGTACAAATTCTCGGCAGCTTGGCCGAACCTGAAAGCATCAAGATTTCTTGTTGTTTGCTTAACCAAATTGTCTAAAGAGGTAATAATTTTCTTGTCTTCTTGTTTTAAATTTTTAATTTCTCCGCTAAAATCAGCCGGCGAGCTATCTGCCAAACCCATCAAAATGAACCTGCCGATATTCCAAAGTTTAGTGGCAAAATTCCTCATTCCTTTAACTTTTTCGTCACTCAAAGAAACATCGCTGGCCGGACCAACGCCCAAAACTAAAGCTAAGCGCAAAGCGTCAGCGCCGTATTGGTTAACCATTACCAGAGGATCAATCACATTGCCCTTGCTTTTGCTCATTTTTTTGCCAAACTTATCAACTACCCGAGCATGGAGATGAACAAGCTCAAAAGGAACTTTTCCGGTTAGATAAATACAGAGCATCATCATTCTCCCAACCCAAAAAAACAAAATATCCCAAAGCGTATCTAAAACACTGGTTGGATAAAAATATTCCAAGTCTCCCGGTTTTGATTTTAGGGTGCTGACCGGCCATTGGCCGCTTAAAAACCAGGTGTCAAAAGTATCGGTCTCTTGAATTAAATGTTTGCCGCCGCAGGTTTGACAAACTCCGATTTCTAACTGATAACTGACATTGGGGGGCGCGGTTAAAGACTGCAAACCAGCAACAATCTCCTCAAAAGAAAAATCTTTTTTCAAGTTTTGATAAAAGCCAAAAATCCTTTTTTTGTCCCGACTCAAAAAATTAAGCTCAATTGAACCATTGCAGTCTAAACAATACCAAGCCGGAATTCTTGGCCCCCAGACAACCTGGCGGGAGATATTCCAATCCCTAATATTTTCCATCCAGTCAAAGTACATTTTTTCAAAACGCTTTTTCGGAAAAATCTTTGTCTGCCCGGTTTTAACCGCCTGAATCGCTTTTTCTGCCAAGGGCTTGGTCTTAACAAACCACTGGGGAAAAACTGCCGGCTCAATTATCGTGCCGCAGCGGTAGCAAAACCCGACCGAATGAATTAAGGGCTCTTTTTTGATTAATTTTCCGGACTGTTCCAGGTCTTTGACCACTGCCTCTCTTGCCTGGATTGCAACCAAAGACAGGTATTTTCCCGGAACATTAATCATCTTGCCGTTCCTGTCTATCACTGAAATAGTCTTAAGGTTATGCTTTCGGCCAATCTCAAAATCAACCGGATCATGGCCCGGAGTTATTTTTAAAGCGCCGGTGCCGAATTCAGGATCAACCAGCTCGTCTTCTATAATCGGAATTTCTTTATTAATAATCGGGATAACCGCCTTTTGCTCCAGCAAAGATTTTTTGTCTTTATGTTTAGGATGGATTGCCACGGCCACATCAGCAAAAATAGTTTCCGGCCGGGTGGTGGCAATCATTACCGGGCCATAATCTAAATAATAAAGCTCGTCTTTTTGCTCTTGGTAGTTAACTTCCAAATCAGAAAAAGAAGTGCCGCATTTTGGGCAATAATGAACAATTCTCTCGCCCCGATAAACCAAGTTGTCATGGTGGAGCTTTCTAAATGTCTCTAAAACCATCTCAACGATCTCCGGCTCCAGGCTGTAATGATAACGAGACCAATCCAGAGCAAAGCCAAGCCGCTTTAACTGGTCTTTATTAACCAACCGGTTCTTTTCAACAAAATCATGGAGCAACTGGAAAAGTGTTTCTCGGTCATAATCAAACCGGCTTTTCCCTTGCTCGGCTAATTTTTTTTCAAAAACAAACTGGGTTTCCATTCCCGCATGATCCGCGCCAGGCAGCCAGAGAGTCGGATCACCCCTCATTATATGGTATCTCGTCAAAATGTCCTGGATTACAAACATCGCGTGGCCGATATGCATTGAATCATTGGCATTGGGCAGAGGCAAGATAATCGTAAACGGTTTTTTTGTTTTGTCAGTTGCCGGAATAAAAACTTGCCTGCTTTCCCAAAGCTGATAAAGCTTTTCTTCTTCAGTTTGAAAATCAAATCTTTTCGCTAACTCTTTTTTAGTCATGGTTTTTTTATTTTAACCCAGCCGTAGATTGGCTTCAACTTCGAGTTCAAGCGGATTTTTCGCTGGTTGAGGATGAAAAAAACCAGCCGCAGCGATCATGGCCGCATTGTCGGTAATGTAATCCTTTTCCGGAAACTTAACCGGGACTTTTTCTGATTTTTCCAAAAAACTGGCTTTTAAATAAGTATTGGCCGCGACGCCGCCGCAAACAAAAATCTGCTTTGCTTTAAACTCTTCTGCTGCTTTCAGGGTTTTTTTGATTAAAACCTTGGTCACGGCTTCCTGAAATGAAGCAGTAATGTCTTGCTGGATTTTTTTTGTCTTTCTGTTTATTTTTCTGTTAGAAAAATCAAACCGATTATCCTTTAAAAAATAAAGCATCGCGGTTTTTAAACCGGAGAAGCTGAAGTTATAGTTTTTTGAATGAATTAACGGAGAAGGAAAGTTAAAAGCCCGGGGGTTGCCCAATTTGGCTAATTTATCAATTGCCGGACCGCCAGGATAACCCAAGCCAAGTAAACGAGCAACCTTGTCAAAGCACTCTCCCGCGGCATCATCTAAAGTTTGGCCCAAAAGACAATATTTGCCAAAACCTTTCATTAAAACCAGCTCGGTATGTCCGCCAGAAATAAGCAAGACTACAGCTGGGAAAGATTGAGAATTAGGGATCGAGAATTGGGAGTTCTTTCCAATCGGTTTAAGCCAGTTAGAGAGAATATGCCCTTCTAAATGGTTCACCCCAACCAATGGCTTATTTAAAAAATAAGCCAAAGCTTTGGCAAAATTAACCCCGACCAGTAATGCCGGAGCCAAACCCGGGCCTTTAGTTACCGCAATTAAATCCGGTTTTTTCTTAATTCCTGCCTGTTTGAAAGCAAGCTGAAAAACCTTGTCAATATTTTCCGAGTGTTTTCTGGCAGCCAGACTCGGTACCACGCCGCCGAACTTAGCATGAAACTCCACCTGGGAGGAAATTGTATTAGACAGGACCTCAAATTCAACTTTATCCTGTTTTTGTTTTGCCTGTAAAAAAGCGACTGAAGTTTCATCACAACTTGTCTCAATTCCCAAAATAATCATAGATAGATTATAGCAAATCATCTGAATTTCTGATAAAATAACCGCAGGCTATGGTTATTCTCTGAAAATTGATAATTGTAAATTGCAAATTATTCTGTAATCTAAAATCTAATTTTAAGAATTGGTAATTAGAAATTAGGAATTAGTAATTTATCATCTGGCCCTATCGTCTAGCCTGGCCTAGGACATCGCCCTTTCACGGCGAAAACACGGGTTCGAATCCCGTTGGGGCTGCTGAAAATGACAGTAGAAGAAAAATCTTATTTACGTTTAGCCAGGCCTTTTGAGCTTAAAGACAAAAAAGAAAGGCGAATTTTCCGATTTTACGAAATGCTGCCTGGTCTGCTTGCCTGGGGGACGCTAATTCTGTTTATCCTTAGCGCCAAATTTTTTCCAGAACAAACCTCTTTTTTTCTGATTATTTTTGTTTTGTTCTGGTTTTTAAGAACAATTTATTTCACTTTTCTGCTTTTCTCTGGATTCAGAAAGACAAAAACGAACCAAAAAATAAGCTGGAGAAAAAAGATAGAATCCCTATCTTTCCCTCGACTAACCCTGCCAAACCTAAAATCATTAAACCAGCTCTGGCAATTAGTGATTTTGCCAACCTATAAAGAGCCTTATCCGGTTCTAAGAGATTCGCTTGAAGCATTAAAAAACTCCGGCTACCCAGTCTCACAGATGATTGTTGTCGTTGGTTTTGAAAAACGGGAACAAAAACAAGCTGAACCAATCGCGGAAAAAATCCGCCAAGAATACCAAACTATTTTTGGCCATTTTCTAATCACTTTTCACCCCGACCAGCCCGGCGAATTAGCGGGTAAAGGCGCTAATGAAGCCTATACTGGCAAGCAAGTTTTAGAAAAAGTCATTAACCCGGCAAAAATTCCTTTAGAAAACATCATTACTACGGTTTTAGACGCTGACACCCAAGTTGATCCGGGATATTTTGACTGTCTAAGTTATCACTACCTGACCTGCCAGAAACCGCTCCGGTCCAGCTTCCAACCAATTCCTTTGTACACCAATAATATTTGGCAGGCGCCGGTTTTTTCAAGAATCTTAGCTTTTTCAACCACTTTCTGGCAGATGATCCAGCAAGCCCGACCCGAGGCAATGGTCACCTATTCTTCCCAGTCAATTGGATTTAAACCAATAACAGAGATCGGCTTTTGGCAGGAAAATCTAATCTCTGAAGATTCAAGAATCTTTTACCAGTGTTTTCTTCATTTTGATGGCGATTGGCAAGTAGTGCCTTTATATTTTTCGGTCAGAATGGACGCTAATTTTGGCAGCAGTTTTTGGCAAACAATTAAGCGGCTTTATGTCCAACAACGGCGCTGGGCTTACGGGGCAGAAAACATTCCTTATCTTTTATACGGCTACAGAAAAAATAAAAAAATTTCTCTTAAAGAAAAAATCAAGCACGCTTTTATTATTATTGAAGGATTCCATTCTTGGACTACCCACTCGGTTATTTTATTTTTCCTTGGCTGGCTGCCTCTTTGGCTCGGCTCACACAACTTTAAATTCACGATTTTGTCTTATAACCTGCCCCAGATTGCCGGATTTTTTATGAGGTTTTCTATGATTGGTTTGTTCTTAACCGCTTATTTTGCCATGGTTTTAATGCCCAAAAAGCCCGGCTCGATCTCAAGAGCTGAGAAAATCTGGCTCTTTTTCCAGTGGCTTTTAGGCCCGGTGTCAATCTTTCTCTCAACTCTGCCGGCAATTGACGCTGTCACCCGATTAATGTTGGGTAAATATATGGGTTTTCATGTTACTCTTAAATCCAGAAACAAAACTTAAGTTTCTGGTGCCGGGCATTTTAACTAATCTTCAGTCGCCGATTCCTGCCTTAAAGAAGAAAAAACAATTTTTCCTTTTTCAAAAATTCTCAAAACCTTACTCTCTTCCGAAACAACAAAAACAGTGGTCTTGGGCAGTTTGTAAGAACAAGCAATTCCGGCCAGATGCCGGGTGTGAACTTTTTTGGCAAAACCAAAAGCCTGGGAAAGGTCAATGGTTTTTTTCAGCTTCATTTTTTCTGCCACTGCTTTGGGCTGCATATTCTCCAGATAAACCCCGCTGGCAACAAGATTGCCCTTTCTGCCAATCAGCACCGCACCGTCAAAATAAGACAGTTTAGAAAAAATTTCCAAAGCCTTATCAAAAGAAAGCTTAATTAAAGAAACCTGCTTTTCTGAAAACAAGTTTTGGCTGGCATCGGGGAAAGAGGCATAATCTTCAAGCCATTGCTTTTCCCAGCCAAATACAACCAAAAAGCCAAATTCTTTGCGGCGGCGCTTTTGCAGAGCTTTTAGAAGCGAATAAATCTTTAGTTTTAAATAAAGCTCTTGGTCATTAGCGTCAGATTTTTTAAAGATTTTGATTATTTCCTGTTTTTCCCTGTCCGAAAGCCAATGGCCAAAGAAATTTAAGATTTGGGGCAGTTTAAAGACCTTTTTTATTGTCTGATAACCTGTTTTTAACATTAGATCTTGATTTGAAGACTTTAATTTTCAAATATTTTCTAAACTTAAAGCTATCCTGGGTTCGGTAAGTTGGCCGACCCGGTTTATTGCCAACTTTAGCGTGGTTTTTCATGTTATAATAGACGTCAAACTTTTAAAAGTATAACATACTCAAAATTAGTTCAATTTCCAATAGGGGTCTACTAATTTACCAATCATTACTAATATCTACCAATCATTCTTATGCTATATCCTACCAATTTACCAATTGGTAGGATATAGCAATGAAGCTGGGCACTTAGCTCAGTGGCAGAGCAACTGTTTTACACACAGTAGGTCGGGGGTTCAATCCCTCCAGTGCCCACGGATTTTCTCGACAAATTGTTTATCTTGACAAGATTGTAATAATGGCTAAAATTAAATAAAGGTAATTTAAAATAAAAAATTATGAAAAAAATCATTGTTTTTGCGCTTTTAAGCGTTTTGGCTCTACCGGTTTTTGCTCTCCAGCCCCTGCCTGACCCAGGCGTCAGCACCATTGACCAACTGATTGAAAAAATTTACCGGGTAATGGATGTAGTTTTTACCATTTTAATTATTTTTGCTGTTGGTTTTATTCTTTATGCCGGATTTACTTATGTTACTGCTGCGGGAGATAAGGACAAAACAGATAAAGCCAACAAAATGATTATTTATGCCGCGGTTGGCGTATTAATCGCTATCTTTGCTAAAGCAATTCCAACTGTGGTGGCCAATATTCTACAGTAGATTACAGGTTATAAGTTATAGAAAACTAATCCTGGCCAAAGCCAGGATTAGTTTATTTTGTGCTAAAATCATCTTTATGGCGCCCCTGTGGCGGAATTGGCAGACGCGCAGCGTTTAGGCCGCTGTCTCTAAAGAGGTGCAGGTTCAAATCCTGCCAGGGGCACCAGAATAGAACTCAAAGGTTTTTCGGAGACCGAATTGTGGGCGGCGTTATGCGCCACCAATGAAATGACCCCTCAAAAATCAGAAAGTTTTATTGTTGGTGTAAAGATACACCAAAATTTTACGAAATACCGTAAGAGGCGCGAGTTTCCGCCAAAGGCGGATCTGCCTCTGGCATGACAAATCCCGCCCTGCCCACCAATCGCAACTAAATCCGGTAAAGATAAACCTTATCTTGCTTTTGAGAATATTTTAAGTTAGGGAAAACAGCGTCATTAATAACAACTCTGGCGCCGGACTTCAGTTCTTTTGTCAATTTTTTCTCCAGTCGGGACATAATAAAACTAATTCCGTAAATAACCACCAATTGATATTGGGATAAATCCTCTTGCCAAAAATCTTTTTGATGAATAAAAGCTTTGTCAGTTAAGCCGGCTCTTTTTATTCGGTAACGGCTCCACCAAACCAACAGAGGGTTAATCTCATAACCATGAGCCTCGGCTCCAGTCTGAGCCAAAGCAATCACAATTCTGCCGTCTCCAGAACCAAGGTCAACTGCTTTTTCTCCGGGCTTAATCCGGGCTAATTCAACCATTGTCCCAACTCTATCTTTTTCAGACGGAACAAAAGGCAGCCATCTAACTGCTGGAATTAAAAAAATAATCACGCCAATAAGAATAAGAATGGCAATTAAAGAAAAAACGAGATTAAGAAAAACTATGAACATAAATCAATTCAATTGACTAAGTTAGGGGTAAGCGGTATTATTTGAAAAATTATAACTTTATTCCCCCCATAGCTCAATTGGCAGAGCAGTTGCCTCTTAAGCAAACGGTTCCAGGTTCGAGCCCTGGTGGGGGGACAATATATAAACCATCTTACATTCTCTCTTGCCCAACTTTTTAAAATACGGACAAGATAGTCCACTTAACTTTCAATCTCTTGAGCTAGGTAAGCGGCGCCAATCGCCCCGGACCACTTTACGTTTTTCGCTTTTAAAATTTTTATTTTTTTTCTTGCCAGAGGAGACAAAATTAAATGTTTCATTGTCCTCCCGGCTTGTTTAATGAATAACGGCCAAGCATGAGCTAAACCTCCGCCAATCAAAATAATATCCGGCTCAATCAAATTAACTACATTAGCCAAAGCAATCCCCAAATTACTGCCGAACTCCTGCCAAAGCTTTTGATGTGTTTTATTGCCCTGGCGGGCTTTGTTTTCTGACTCAAGCGGCTTAAATCCTTTGGCCAAAAAGAATTCGCTGGCGCAAAAATTTTTCAGCTTCTTTTTTGATTTGTAATCAATAATCATCTGGTTCAATTCATAAGCAGTGTCAAAAGCGCCTGGGTCAATCCGGCCATTTTCCCAATAAGCGCCGCCAATATCAGTGCCTAAAGTTAGCATAAAAACTGATTCGGCGCGACTTAGATTTTTCATCTCGGCCCGCAGGGCCACATTAACATCATTGTCAAGCATTGTCTTGGCCTTATATTTTTGCTCAACAGCTTTTTTAATCTCTAAATCAACCAGATCCTTAACTACGCCGGCGTTAATCACCTTATTGTTTTTAACAATTCCGGGTACACCAATGCCAATTTTTTGCACTCCGGGCGTGAATAAAGAATTAAGAACTATAAATAAAGAATTAAGAAAAACCTTTTGGGTCACCCTTTTTACATCATGCAAAACTTCAGCTTTTTTAAAAATTTTATTATTTTGCATTAAAACCCCGCGAATTTTAGTTCCGCCAGCGTCAACGCCGATAACCAGAGCTGATTTTTGATTTTGAATTTTAGATTTTGAGTTTTTTCTCATTCTTATTATCTTAAATCAAAAATCTGATTTCGTAAACCAAAATCTCTTGGGCTTAACACGTCTTCTAACGACATCGCAAGTCGTAAATTTACGACTTGCGATGTCGTCAAATAGAGGGCGACGGGATTTAACTTATTTCTTCTTCTCTATCTCTTTTTGAACTTGTTTAACAAACTTCTCTATCTTGATCGCGCCCAAATCGCCTTTGCCCCGCTGGCGGACTGCCACCGCTTTGGCTTTAACCTCTTTGTCGCCAATTACTAAAGCATAAGGAATTTTTTTCAGCTCCGCATTTCTAATTCTTTTTGAGATGGTGTCTTCATCCCAAAGCTCAACCCGGATTTCTAGATCTTTTAACTGCTGGAAAACTTTTTTAGCAAAACTTAAATGCTTTAAACCCAAAGGCATTACCACTGCTTGAACCGGCGCCAACCACAAAGGAAAAGCGCCGGCATAATGTTCAATTAAGATTGCCAAGAACCGCTCCAAAGAACCGAGCGGCGCCCGATGAATCATTACCGGCACCTTTTCTTTGCCATCTCTGTCAATATATCTTAAATCAAAACGTTCAGGCAGCATAAAATCAATCTGGACTGTGCCGCATTGCCACTCCCTCCCCAAAGCGTCTTTGATGAGAAAATCCGCTTTAGGCCCGTAAAAGGCCGCTTCGCCTTTAGCAATAAAAAAATCTGCTCCGCTTTGCTCTAACGCTTGGGCCAATTTTTTTTCTGCTTCTTTCCAAACTTTAGTTTGGCCCAGATATTTTTCTTTTGCCGAGCGGAATCCGGCCCTAACTCGATAATCAGAAAACCCAAAAGTTTTATAAAGCTTTTGGATAAAACGAAAAACCCCTAAAAACTCGTCTACTGCCTGGTCCGGAGTGCAAAAAATATGAGCATCATCTTGAGTAAAAGCCCTGACCCGAAGCAAGCCATTCAGCTCTCCTGACTGTTCGTAACGGTAAACCGCGGCGACTTCAGCAATCCGCAAGGGCAGTTCTTTATAAGAACGAGGGTGAATTTTGTAGCTTTGGATATGCATTGGACAGGTCATCGGTTTAACTAAATATTCTTCTCCCTCAACGTCCATTGGAGAATACATCTTGTCCCGATAAAGCTCCCAGTGCCCGCTTTTGACCCAAAGAGATTTTTGGCCAATATGCGGGCTATAAACATGCTGATAATCAAGCTTAATCTGTTCTTGAATCTGAAAATTCTCTATCTCGCGTCTAATCACCGCACCGTTTGGCAGCCAAAGCGCTAATCCCGGGCCAACCTCTTCGGTCAAAAGAAAAAGCTCTTGCGCTTTGCTAATCTTTCGATGGTCTCGTTTTTCCGCTTCTTCTAAGTTTTTTAAATAATCTTTTAATTCTTTCTCGGTTTCAAAAGCCACGCCGTAAAACCGAATCAGCATTGGATTTTTCTCGTTGCCCCGCCAATAAGCCCCGGCGATCTTAGTTAACTGAAAAGCTTTAGGGTTAATTTCCCGGGTATTTTTTACGTGGCCGCCGCGGCAAAGATCAACAAAATCCCCGGTTTGATAAACAGAGATAGCAATCGGTGATTGACGATTGGCTTTCCCTTTCGAAACCGCTCCTGATAACTGATTATTAATAGCCGAATCATCAGTTGTGCCGTATTTTTTCAGATCAGCTAAAAGTTCCAGTTTAAAATCTTGATTCAGGTCCTTAAAAAGCTTTTTCGCCTCAACAAAACTTAATCTTTTACCCTTAAAGTCAAGGTTTTGCTTAATCAGCTTAACCATTTTCTGTTCCAGCTCTTTTAGATCTTCTAAACCGGGCTTAGCGTTCTTGGGCAAAAGAAAATCATAATAAAACCCGTTTTCAATTACCGGCCCAACTCCAAGTCTAGCTTTGGGCCATTTTTCTAAAACTGCCATTGCCAAAAGATGAGCCAAAGAATGGCGGATATGCTCTATGTTTGGTTTTTTGTTTGCCATAATTTTTATTCTACTATACTTAATTTAAAAATGCCCCGGTTCAGGGCATTGCGTTGTTCTTATTATTAGGTTTGAAAACTAAAACCACTGCCTTGAACCAAGGATTAAACAATAGCCGTAGTGGTAGTGATTAAAGTTTTCATATTTATATAATAGCTCGGTTCCCAAAAAAATCAAGTTTTCTGGCAGTTTAATGTTCTATTTAAATTTGTAAATTCGTACTTATTTGTATATTGGTGACTTAAAGTTTTAATCGATAAAGCTTGCTATCGGCTCGGTTGATAAACAAAAGATAATCTTCTTCCGGGGCAACTGCTAAATCCTTGGCGTCAAAAATCGTGTTTTCAGAATAAACTTTAAGCTCGCCGGTTTTAAAATTAAACTTAGCAAAAGAGTCGTTCGGCCTGATTTTGCCCTGCCAATAAGAAAACGGCAGATTGTTAGCTCCGGCGACTTGATTTGAATAAGCGCAATAAACTGCTTCGTTGCTTTGAGCAAAAGCGCATTTCTGAACCAAAGTTTTAACCGGAAAATCGGTCAGCTGTCCGGTTTCCAAAGAATAAAGATAAGTTTCCAGTCCGGCGCCAGACTCATTAGTTAAAGAAATGATTATTGTTTTGCCGTCCGGGGAAGGCAATAAATCAAAACCATAAAATCCTTTCCGGTATTTTTCCCGAATCGGCAAAGAAATTGTTTTTAGTTGCTTATTAGAAAAATCATAAGCAAAGATTGTTTCCAAAGCGTAGAAGGGCGCCGGCTTTTGATAAAAAACCAAATAATTGTTTCCCGGCCAGAAAAGTTTCAGGTCTGACAGATTCAGGTTGAGAATTTTTTCTTCTTTGGTGCCGTCAGAATTAAGCAAAGAAAGGTAAGCTTCTTTTTTTGATGCAGAATAATGCTGAACCGCCAGTTTTTTGCCGTCCGGCGACCAAACCGCTTCTTGGACATAATCAGGCAAGAGAAAAGTCAGGTTTTGTTCCAAATCAAAAACCGCATATCTTCTCACTAATTGGTTTTGGTAAAACCCGATTAAAACCTGCTTTCTGTCAGAAGACCAAACAATAGAAAAAACATTGTCAAGTTTGGTTTCAGAAAGATTCTTGACTTTATAAATGTCCAGAACCGGAACAATTGAGATTAGGGTTTTTTCAGTCTGGTCAAAAAGATAGATCATCTTTTCAGAAAAAACCGGGGCAAGAACTTGATGGTCAGAAACCAACTCAAACTGGCTTGAGCCGGGGCTTGCTGTTGGGGAAGCTTCAGCAATCACTGGAGAAAAGGCGATTGTCAGTCCTGGCTCTGATGTTTGCCTTTTTTGCCTAAAAAAGAAAAACAGCCAGCCGCCAATAATTAAAATCGCCAGCAAAACAATAATTGAAAGAATTAGGGTTTGTTTTCTCATGGCTTTATTTCTGGCAGTTTTTTAGAACTGAATAATGAATTTGGTCCGGATAAAAATCGCAAGTGGAGGTCGCTTGATTATTACTCATAAAATAACATAAATCGCCAAACTTTGCTGGAGCAAAAAGCTCGTCGCCGCACTGATCCTTTTTAGAGTTCAGAAATTCCATCATAAACTGATCTCGGGGGTCAAGATTATTCGGATCAGAGTCATAAAGCAGAAGGTCAACAGCCCGCTGTTCTTGGTGCGAACCATAACTGCTACCGGTTAAGGCAATTGGCTCAAAATAAAGTTGGAGATCAAGCAAATCATTAATTAAGTCACAAGATAAAGGAGTGTCGCAATTAAAAGTGCTAGAAAGAGATTCATAACAAATGATTCCGGCTTGATTTAAAGACCTTTTGTCCCCAGAAAGACAAGGCCCGGTGACTGGCATCGGAGTAATTTTGGCTATGCTCCAAAAATAGCTTAACTGCGGATCAGGAATTAATCTTGTTTCTACTGATTTCGATTGAACTAAATACTGCTTAGAGACATTCTGAAGCACCTCATCAAGACTCTTTCTTTGGGCTGATCTGGTCAAAGAATCAAATACGCCAGCCAGACCTTGGCTGGATTCGGTTTGGTTAGTTTCTGCTTTAGAGATCTGAAGATTTAGATTTAAGATCTGGGGATTAATCGTGTTTAAGATTACCCAAGAAAAGAGCAAAAGCAAAAGGCCAAAGATCGTGTTCTTAATATCATCTAAGGCAGCGGATTTCTGGGGAATACCCGCTCCTTCTGAACCCCATTTGATTCCGGCAATGATTAATCTGATAAAAGCAAAAAAGCCACCTAAGCCTAAACCAAAGTTGTAGATATAAGTGAATAGAGAGTCAAGGCTGGTTTCGTCTAAAGTTGCTCCACCCGGAGCTGGAGGCAAGGGCACTTCCCATTCAAAAGCGGCAAGAGCAGAACTAGCAAATAGCCAGTTGCTAATAGCAAATAGAAAAAAAATAAAGTAGAAAAACCATCTGCTAGGTGCTATCTGCCATTTGCTATTTGCCATTTGTATTTTAGTGTGTGTCATAATACCACCAAATAAAATCGCAATAAGTCGGAGTGGTAACTTCTTCAACTATCTCAAAATTATCCGGCAACAATCCAGCTGATTGGGCATAAGCCACAAATACATCTCTAACCTTTCGTATTTTTTCGGCATTTTGCGCTGCCCAGGGCAGATAGCTGTTTGTGTTAATGGTTAGCTCTTCGCCGTTTCTTAACCGGGCAATACCAGTATAAGGTGAAACGCAATCGCCATAATACCAATGACCCATCACATAAAAAACAATTGGATTAATCGTTGGCGGATCCCATTTGAGCATCTCGCCTCTTTTCGGACAAGCAGAAAAACCATAACCATAACCAAGAAAATCGTTCAACCAACCATCAAATTCCCCTCCTTTACCGTCATCCATTAAAAACTTCAGTCTTTTTGCTGCAATTGCATAAGCGTCACGAATATTAGAGGGATTGGGCTTATAGCCACGACTGTTTCGAATCTGATTGGCTGCATTTCTAAATTTGCAATAGGTATCCCAGATACAGCGAGTCTTAGCCGCTCCAGAAATAGCACAGGATTTAATTGGCTGCTGCATGGGCCCAACTGCGCCTGATGAGTTTGGCAGACACCAATTTTCATTATTAGCTAGCTCTGGGTTCTGGGGATTAGCTAAACCAATATAGCCGCCAGGAGAAGCAGCCGCAGCAATGTATTCTGGGGTAATACCTTCATAACTGTCAAAAAGCAAACCTTCGCTTTCTGCCACTTGAATCGCAAATAAAACTTTTGGCGGAATCCCAAAAAAGTTCGCCGCCTCAACTAAATAAGTCCGATAATCGTCCGGCGCGCCAAAGCCGCCGCTGCCTCGACGAGGCGGAGGCAAACCAGACTCGTCATAGCCGCAATTTTTGTTTTTAAAATCCGGTTTCCAGTCACCAACCAGCTCACAGACACTGCCAACTCCTCCAGCTGAACAATCTGGATCTGCTGGCAAGGGGCATCCTGGATCCCAGCCTTCAGGAGTTTTCCCAGCGCATTTGTCACGGTAAAAATCACAAGGGTCGTTGGCTTGAGTGCAATCCATTGCGCAAACAGAATCTGAACTAGAAGTCGGCGGGCAAAACTTAACTGGTTCTAATTGGTAGTTACCTAATGACAACTGTCTAATTTTATCCGGTTGGACCTGAATTAAATACTGCTTAGAGACATTCTGAAGCACCTCATCAAGACTCTTTCTTTGGGCTGATCTGGTCAAAGAATCAAATACGCCAGCCAGACCTTGGCTGGATTCGGTTTGGTTAGTTTCTGCTTTAGAGATCTGAAGATTTAGATTTAAGATCTGGGGATTAATCGTGTTTAAGATTACCCAAGAAAAGAGCAAAAGCAAAAGGCCAAAGATCGTGTTCTTAATATCATCTAAGGCAGCGGATTTCTGGGGAATACCCGCTCCTTCTGAACCCCATTTGATTCCGGCAATGATTAATCTGATAAAAGCAAAAAAGCCACCTAAGCCTAAACCAAAGTTGTAGATATAAGTGAATAGAGAGTCAAGGCTGGTTTCGTCTAAAGTTGCTCCACCCGGAGCTGGAGGCAAGGGCACTTCCCATTCAAAAGCGGCAAGAGCAGAACTAGCAAATAGCCAGTTGCTAATAGCAAATAGAAAAAAAATAAAGTAGAAAAACCATCTGCTAGGTGCTATCTGCCATTTGCTATTTGCCATTTGCTATTTGTTAGTTAAATAAAAATTCTGCTTAACAAACTCTAGCTCTGATTTTGAGTTCTGGACAAAAACCGAAAACAAATCTTTGACCGGATTTTTCGGCAGTTTAGCTCTAAAAGTTAATTTGTCTTTTTCCGAATTGTCAATTTTATCCAAGCGATAATACCACTGAAGATTAAGCCCAAAAACATTGGCGACATTGAAAAAATACGGCCTGACTGCCAAAACTAATTCTTGTTCGGGCGAGCCGAAAAAAGTTTCCTGGCTGTAAGGAGAAACCCGATCATTTTCGACCAAGTGCAACAATGCTTCTGGGGCTTGGAAAATCGGCACCAAAACCTGCTTTTGGGCCACTGAACCAAGAACAGGATCAACAATCTGGGCAGTTAAATTTAAAAATGAATCATTAGTAAACTTATTAATCGTATAGCTTAACCGGTTAATCCCCTTAAGCTCGCTGATTTTATAGCCCTGGCTAAGCCAACGAATTGTATAGCCGCTTAAATCAACCGGCTGATAAACGCCTTTGCCTTTGTCTTGAAAAAGATTAACTCTCAAATTGACTGTTGAACCGGGCAAGGCCGGATTTTTAGCATTCAAACGATATTCTTCAGGCGCGTAATTATTTGCCTGCCAGTCAACCAAAAGAAAATCAGCCGCAAAAACATTCTTAGCAAATAGCGAATAGCAAAAAGTAAAAAGCAAAAAAATGGCGCGGAAAAATCGTTTATGGTTCATAATTTGAAACATATGATCTAACATACAAGGTGGGTTCGCGTTATCACTTTAGTAAATTAGTGTTATTCGCGATTACTTTGTTAAATTTTAGCTTGAAAAATGATTATTTTCCAGCCCGAGTGATTTTGCTAACCCTTTCTGCTTTTTTCACTGTTTCCATTACCGCCTTGCCGGTTTCAGTTGCTTGCATTGCTTGGCCAACTTTTTCTTTAACCTTTGGCTTAGACATAAAATAAGACAAAACTACTGCAGCGCTATTAACCGGCAAAATACCCAGAGCCGGAATAACCTCTATTAACCAAGCAATAACCTGACGGGCAAAGTTATAATCGCCTTTATCCAAAAAATATAAAGCAATAAACATCGCTGCGCCCAAAATAAGACTAACAACCACAGTAATTACCGCGCCAACTCCGGTCAGGTCTAATAAATCAATTAAATCTAACAAAATCGCAATACCCAATAAAACCAACGCCGCTAAAACACTCATACCCTTTTCAGGCCTTTCTTCTAAATACCCGGGCAACTGCTCTTTGACCCTGGCAAGCGAAGGAGATTCCTGCACCTTGACTGCTCTTTTTATTCTGGGAGTTGATGAAGACGGGATTTGCGTTTGGGTTATTACTGGAGAAACCATAGAGGATAATTCCTAATGCCTAATTACCAATTATTAATTATTTTTTAAAACTTGGAAATTAGAAATTGGTAATTGAAAATTAATTTCCTTGTTCTTTTGCTTGCTTAATTTTTGCCAGCTGTTCCGGATTGGTGGTGATAATCTGGTCTTCGGTATAAGAAGCCATTACTCTTAAGATTAAGTGCTTTGGCCCGGCAAAAAGCAGGCCCTCGCCAACTGATAGATTGGTTAAAACATCAACTTCTGCCGGAGTCAAAACAAACGCCTGGGCCAAAGAACTGATTGCCGCGCTGGCTTGTTTCATTAAAAACTGCATTGAGGAATTGGTAATAATCGGCTTGCCATAAGGAGATTTTAAAAAGTCATCCACGTCTTGAGTGATTGTGGTCACGCCCAAGAAATACTTTCTTGCCCGCTTTGCCATTGAGAGCAAAAAATTGGCGCCATCATTGTTTTTCATCAGCCACCAGGCCTCATCAATAATCAGCAGCCGCCTTTTCTTGTCTCTTCGGATTAAGTTCCAGATATGACCGAGAATAATATACATTGCCACTGGCCTTAACTCTTCATCAAGATCGCGGATAGAAAACACGGACAAGCGATTTGAAGTATCAATTGTGGTTGACTGGTTAATAAATCCGGCAAAGGTGCCTTTGGTGTATTTATAAAGCTTGTCTGCCAGCTCCTTGCCACCTTCCATGGTTCGCAAAACCGATTCCAAATCTTCTAAAATCGGCGGTTCTTTGCCAAAGAACGGGGTTTCTGGGGTAATATCCCGGGAAGCATAAGTCTGTTTAATTGCCTGATCCAAAACCGCTTCTTGTTCCGGGCTAAGCTCGCCGGTCATCACTTTGATTAAGCCAATTAAATCTAAAATGTGCTGGCGAAAAGCAGTTAACGGGTCTTCATCTTCGCCAATAGTGGTGATATCAAAAGGGTTTAGATGATCATCGCTCTGAATTGAGATCTTGAAAAAACTGCCGCCAAAAGCTTTGGCCAACTGCTCGTATTCGTTTTCCGGGTCAATTACTAAAATATCGGTGCCGGTCATTAACGAACGAATAATGTCCAGTTTAGTAAAGTATGATTTGCCGGCGCCGGATTTAGCAAAAATCACACAATTAGAGTTTTCCAGAGAAAATCGGTCAAAGATTACCGGGGTGTTATTCTGCATATTAACGCCGTAAAAAATGCCTTCTTGCTGGAGCAAAGTTGAGGAAATAAACGGGAAAAAAGTTGAAGCTGGTCCAATGTTCAGCGGTGTCCGGACATCTAAGTTATCCTGGCCTAAAGGCATATTGGCTTCGTAGGCTTCAAACTGATGAAAAGCAGCCGGCTTAACATCAATCATTTTCTGTCCCATCAAACCAACTAAATCTGATTCAATTTTATTCAGCTCTTCTTCAGAATTGGCAACAATAGTCAGGTAGAGACTGACATAAAACATCTTGTCCCGTCCCTGGATTAAAGAATCGCGCAAGCCCTCAATGTCCTGAATTGCGGTTTCTAACATCGGGTTTCTGATTAAGCCTTTTTCCTGCTCCTCTAAAAGCTGGGCTTCTAACTGGGTTGCCCGTTTCCGCAAGTTTTTTAACACCTCTTCGGTTTCCATCGGATGAAAAAAAATGGAAACATTAACAGATTTGTTCAGATTGATTATTGGCGAAAGCCAGCCAACCGTCAAAAATTTAGGATAACCAAGAATAAACAGGGTTTTAACCACTTTGTCAGAGAACTTTAAAAGCGATGGTTTAATCTCCAGGCCCACCGGAGTAATCAAGTCCCGCAAACTGGCTTTGGTTTTTTCATACAGCTCTTCCTGGCTGATCTCTTCAATCGTCCTGACCGTCTGCGGTTGTTTGTTTTTTAAAAAAGGAAGTTCAAACATAATTCTCAATTCTCAATTTTCAATTTTCAACGAAAAATCAATTTCTTAATTCTCTAATTTACTAATTTTTTTACCTTTTGCAGTTCGGCTAATTTTTGAAAAAATTAACAAAAGCTCGTGCGATTCTCTTAAAAAATCTTTAATAATATTTTTTTTTCGGGATTAGTTCTAATTAAAAACCTTAACCAGTATTTCGTTTCTCTTAATTCTTTCCGGCAGATCCCTATTTTATGAATAAAGTCTTTTCTACTCTCTGCTTCATTGGCTTCACAATAATTCGCCCCTACAGATCCGACAGATTTAACAAGCTGTTCAATTATTGACTTATTCAGTGAATTAATCTTAATGCTTTTGACAAAATCTATAATATTTTCTGCAAATCTGGCGGTTCTTTCTTCTAAATCGTAATTTTTGCTATTTGTTGATTTTGTCATTGAAAATTCATTGAAAATTTGAAATTGAAAATTTAGAAATTAAAGATATCTCTTCTCTTCTTTTTCCATTGGATTATAAAGGTTGTAAAACAAATCCACCAACTCTTCGGTATTTAAAACTTTGGCTTGGATCCCCATTCTGGACAAACCATTGACAACCAAATTAATCCTGGTTTCCAGCTGGGATTTGCCCCGGGAGAACTCTTCTTCTGAATCCGAACCAGCTGAAGTTTGGCTCTGCCGAGAAAGAACCTGGTTCGGCAAAACACCGGCTAGACCAGAAGCAGATGCGGCCGGAAAATAAGAAACCACCAAAAAAAACTTCTTTGTCATAATATTATACTGTTCCAACAATCCCTCCAAAAATCCGGTGTAGTCGGGAATGTAATTTTTTATCAGCTCGTTTTCTTCCTGTTCCTGAAAAGACAAAATTCTTTTTAGATAATCATCAATATTAACCCGGCGGGAATAAACAAAAAGCTGAAGCGGAAAATCCAAGCCGACTAAAAACTCCTGAAAAGCGCTAATCAAACCCTGCTGTTCTTCTGGAGATTTCAGCTCAAAATTAAGCCCTTCGGCTTCAATAATCGCTTTTAAACTTTTGTTTTTCAGAACAACAATATTCTCCCTGATTGTATCAACCGAGATAATTTGCTGTGAAACGCCTAAGTCTGCCATTTATTTTGTAAATTATGAATTGTGAATAATGAATCAAGATGAATTTTAGATTGCAAATTATAAATTACAGAAAAAATAATGCTCTAAAATCTAATGAATGAATTATGAATAATTTTATCAGGTTTGGTCTTTTATTTCAGGTTCTAGTTCGGGTTCTGGTTCGCGCTGATCCAGCTGTCTGGCTAATTCTTTTATCTCTTCTTCTGAAACAATCTTTGGCGCTTCTGGCTCTGGTTCTGTTGGCTTAGGTTCCTGTTTTCTTAAAGTCTCAACATAAATCTGTTTTGATTTTAAAGCCGGCTTTTGCCAGACAAAAACTTTTGGCAGCCAAACATACTTAATCATTCCCAAAACTACGGTTGTTGCCGACCGGCCCTCAATTTTGCCAAACATTAAAAAAACTATGCCGGACATTAAAATCAGACTCAAAGTCATTGCCAGCCAAGCCTGAAAAAAGAAAAAAAACAAAGCGCTAATAATAATCCCGGCAAAAGCAATCATAAACTGCTTTAAGCTCAACGGCCCTAAGATCTTGGCTTCTTCTTCAATGTAGCGGGGAAGTTCGTACTGCATAGTCTTTGTTATTAAATTTTATCATTAAAGAAACAACAAATACAGCAATTTCTTGGGCCCAGTTTCAAACAGCAGCCGCAATAAGCCTCTTTAAAACTCTTCTTTATAAAAATGTTTATAAACAAAAAAATGCCTCTAAAATTTTTCACTACTTTTATATTCCTTTTATATTATTATATTATTTATATTATTTCTATCTAAAATCCGCGATCGCGGATTTTAGATAGAAATACCCGAGTCCGCAAGTTCAGATCTGTAAATCCAGACCCGCAAATCCAAGCCCGCAAACTCAAACCAACAAGCTCAGATCCGCAAGCTCAGCCAGCTTTTTCTAAATTCTTAAGGGTCCCTTCGTCTTTTATCTCAAAAAAATGAATAAATTGAAACAAATCCTTATCAACAAGCTCTTGTAAAAACCCTTTGGATAGCGGCCTTTCTCCCAACCAAACACTTTTTTGCAAAAGTCGGTATCCAGAAGAAACCAATTCAAATCTTATCCAGTCTCGATATTGCTTCAAGTTTTCCGGAATGTCAAAAATAAATAGTCTTAAAACCCCATCCTCTTGCGGCAAGTCATCAGCGGCGCGCCTCAAAAGAGCTTCTCCGGCTTGACTCACTTTCCAGACAGCCATTTTTGTTCTCCCTTCTTTTGAAACATATCCTTTCAGCTTTAGCCTTGTTAATGTGGCAGAAAAAATTCTTTTATATTTCTCATAATCACTCTCGTTCATTTCGCTTCTCGGCTTATCCAAACCAAATAACAAACGTCCCAATCGGGCTCGAGAATAACCTTTAAGAAACACAGTGTCTAAAGTTAAAAATGTAAGTTCGTCCAAAAATTTCAACACCCGCCATTCTTGAGTGTTTTTTCGGAGCCTCATTTTAGGAGAGGGTTTTGTCATACTCGCCAAATTTATGAATTTATTTTCCGCAAGTCATTTAATAATTATAATAATTATAAGCTCATTTTATTGCCTTTTATTATTATTACAATTATAAGCCCATTTTATTTCTATGTAAAATCCGCGATCGCGGAATTTAGATAGAAATAAATAATACAGGAACGGGAATAGATGTATTTTAAGCAAAAAAGTGAAAAAATGTCTAAGAGGTAAATCTAAATTGCCCCATTACTGCATTTCTGCATTGTTTTTTGTTTTGTTGTCTTAAAATAAAGCTGTAATTTATAAATAACAAACTAAACTAAATAATAAGATTGACTTTTCAACAAGATTGACAGGAGGATACCAGTGTGCTATAATATAAAGCAATTGTTCTTTTAAAATCTGCAGCGCTTTTAAGCGCTGTTCATCCGGCAGAGGGTTAATCTCCTTTTTTTAGTTAGCTTCAGTACGTTAGCAGATAAATTATTGCTAAATTGCCGCATTGCTTCATTGTTAATTGTTAAAAATAAATAATTTAACAATATAGCAATAAAACAATAAAGCAATATATTTATCCTTAACGCGCTGAAGCTAACATCGCAGAAAAACAAAAAACCCCCGAAAGGGGGAAATTTAAAAAAGGAGAGAAAATGAAGAAGCTTTTTCCGTTGGTGACCGGGATGGTCCTTGCGGCCATTCTGGTTTTTGGCGCCGGCCTAGCTGGCGCCACCGGGGCACCTGCCCCGGTTAAAGGCGGCGGCACGCCAGTGCCGACCGCCACTGTCATCCCCTCCACGGCCCCCGCGACCACCTGCCCTGCCGGCACGCCGGTGGGGGCAGGGGAAAACCTTGGTATCGGCCAGGTTTACCTGGCCGATGGGCCAACGCCATTTATCATTGAGGTGGTGGCGCCTTCAGGCGCCACATGCGCCTCAATGGTGGGGGAGAACGTTTCCCCCATTAAAGTTTTTGCAATCGAGGGCGGAGACGCCCAAGATTGCGCTGTCTTCCCGCCGTCGTCTTCGGACGACGAGTGGAAAGTCGTGTGCCCAGCCGACGGGGCGCACGACATGGTTCTTATCCCATTTTCATGGGATAAGGATCAAAAAAAATTGACCATTGGCCCGCTGGCTCTGTTCGACCAGCCGATTCAGTTCGAGCAAATCTCGAGCTGGATTGGTTGGTCAGGACCCCGGGATTCATACGGGGCCCGCGAACAAAAATCATCAGTTTTCCTCGCCTACGTTGTAGGCGCGGGAAAACTAGGGGGTTGGGCGCCGTAT
>JBFMGR010000007.1:0-16293 GCA_040753135.1 Patescibacteria group bacterium
AAACCAAGCCCAAAGAAACCGGAATAATCAGATACACTCTTTCCTGTGAAAACGGCGAAGACACAGTCACCAAACACCTGTTAGTGGTTATCCAGGAGTTTAAGTGGTTTGAGACAATTCCGATAATAAACCTGCGAGTTCCAGGCAGTTTGCAGGCTTCTGTATTTAGTTTAATTGATGCAATAAAGCAGATTGTTTTTCGGCCCAGTTTAGTGAAGTAATTGATAACCTCTTTTCCGGATACCAAAAAGGGGTTTAGTTCCTTTAATAAACAAATTAAAACCCTCCTTTTTACAACCCAGTTTTTAATTTTTGTGGATAAGCTGTTGATAATTAAGCAAAAACAACAGCATTTAAGGCATTTTCTAAATATTTTTTATTTGACAAACCAAAATTTCAATTCTATTATTATCTTAATGAAGCAAAAACAGATAAAAAATCTTTTCCAGGAAACTATTCTCTCTACTGTTTTTTATATTTTGAACAGTAAAAAATTAATTATAAAACAGCCCAGCTAATTTTGGGCTGTTTTTAATAAATTATATGGCTGAATCTTCTTTAACTGCCCAACCAGAAGAAATAATGGATTTTGGCGACTGGGCTAAAGTCAAGATGCCTGACGGTTCGGTTAAAGATTTGACTTTAGTCTATACCAATGAGATTGATGTCTTGGCTGGGAAAATATCCAATGAATCGCCAATAGGCCGGGCCTTGCTTGGCGCCAAGGCAGGAGAGAAGAAAGCTTATTATGTTGGTGAGAGAACCTTTGAATTAGAAATTCTGGAGATAAGGAAACGAAAACCAGAACAGATTTAATTTAAAAAGTTTTTAATTAATATTTCTGCTTGTTTTTGGCTGGAGAGCCAGTGGATTTTTGGGTTGCGCTTAAACCAGGTTCTTTGCCTTTTGGCATATTGGTAAAGCGAAGCCAGAGATTTTTGTTCAAACTCTTTTTTTGAGACCATTCCCTTTAAATAAGCGTAAGCATACCAATAATGGAGCCCAAGTTCTTTAAATCTGGTTTCAGGAATTTTTCTTTTTATCAGCGCTTCAACTTCTTTTAAGAATCCCTGTTTAAGCCAGTGGTAAAATCTGGTTTTGATTCGCTGTTTTAGATTTTCCGAGTCGGTTTTTATGCCTAAATATAAGCAATCAAAGATTTGCCTGCCTGATTTAAGCTTTGGCACTTGGCCTAACTGTTCAGCTATCTCAATTGAGCGGATCAGCCGCTTTTTGTTTTCTTTATCAATCACCTTAGCTCGGGCCGGGTCTAATTTAGTTAAAATTTTAATTAGTTCGGTTTTGGTTTTTAAGCTTAATTCTTGCCGAAGCTTTTGGTCAGTTTTGGTTTTGGGGAAGATTAAATTTTTTGCCACTGCGTCAATATAAAAGCCTGTGCCGCCAACCAAAAAAGCCAATTTATTTTTTTGATGGATTTTCTTAATTGTTTGGATTGCCAGTTTTTGAAACTGTTTGGCATTTAAAGTTTTTTCCGGAGGCAAAAGATCTAAAAGATAATGGGGGATTCCGGCCATCTCTTTCTTAGTAATTTTGGCTGAACCAATATCCAGATATTTATAAACCTGGCGCGAGTCGGCAGAAACAATCTCCCCGTTGAACTTTTTTGCTAATTTAACTGCCAAACCGGATTTTCCTGACGCAGTTGAGCCGAGGATAATAATGAGTTTAATCATGGCTTTTAAATATATTATAACTCTTTTTTTAGAAGAAACCTTTTCAGAAACAATCTATTGAAGTCGAGCTTTAACGGATTAAAAAATCAATTCAATTAAAATCTTAGCTAAACAGCCGAGAGTTTTTGTTTATTCCCAAACCTTGACCCCGCAGTAGATTTTGAACAGCTTTCAGCTTCTGCGCTTTGCGCAGATGTTCAAAATTCACTACCGGGTTAACCCCGTTAGAAATTTCAGTAAGAGCTTTAACTGTTTAACAAAACAAAATAATCACCCGATTTGCTAATAGTTTATCTTGAACCACGATTATTTCTAACAGGGTTGACAAAACCCAGAGAGAGAGAGATACTAAGTGCAGTTCTTCCTGCGGCATAAAACTGCTGCAAATCCTGAACAAAAAGGAGGTGAAAAAAGATGCCTAAACAAGGTAATCCCACTAAAGCTCCAGGGCGGCCCCAACGGGAAAAGAAACAGCCGGTGTCCCGACCAAAGCCGCCTAAACCCGATAAGGGTCCGAGCAAGAAATAGGCAACAATTAAATCTGCCAAAACTTTTGTTTTGGCAGATTGTTTATTGATTAATTGTTTTCAATATAGGCAATAAATGTTTTAATAGTATATTTAATTATGAAAATTTTATTTTATAAAAAAACCTTCCTTGAAATTGATTTTATTTCTCCGCATAAAACCCATATTTCTAAGTTGATAAGAAGTTTTAAACTAATACAAGTTTTTGATCCCTTATTTTTCCAGAAGAAAATTAAGTTATTAAAAGCAGTTCTTGTTTATCCTGGCAATGATTACTATTCTGAGGTCTTTTCTCGACAGAGAATTTGGATCTGTCAACCAAAAACTATTAGGGAGTCAAAATTAACCTATCTTGCTTCCTTGGGAGTACACGAATCTTGGCATATTGTCCAATACCTAAGAGGGGTTAAAAACATTGCCTCTCTGGCAGAGCGAGGCGCCTATCTTAAACAAAGAGAGTTTCTTGTTAAAGCCAAAGATTATTCCTCTGTTCATTGGCTTGATAAAGTTTACAAAACAAAATGGTGGGAAGATGGCGGAGATCCGGATACTAGAGTTTCTGATAATCAAGTTTTAATGAGGAAGAAATTCTTAGAGTTTTTAAAGCAGTATCAAACTAATCAATTAAGAATCAAAACGATATAAAGAATAATAAAAGATATGAGCGTTAATGAATTAGATTGGACAATCTATTGAAGTGAGACTTCAATAGATTCTTTAGCGCCAGAGCCCTCTTGTTTTTACAGGGGCTTTTTTTGTTTTTATCTCGGCAGGCTTTTATTTTGTTTTGAGTTTGGCGGCGAGATTTGATATGATTTGAAAAAGATGATTTTTTATTATAATTGGTATATTTTAGCCGTTATTTTGTTTGCTTGGGCCGGGTTTTATTTTTACTTAAAGAAAAAGCTTTAAAATATTTCGGGAGTTGGATTCCCAAAATTTTCCGAGGTCGAATCTCGGGGATTCGACTTTCGGAATTTAAATAATTAATAAAAAAATAATATGCTAAACAACCATCTTTATAATTTAATGCTTCAGCTGGTTGAGGAACATAAGGCGCTTTGGCGGATAAAAAAGATGTATAAAAAAGACGCCGGCAAATGCCGGCAGTGTCGAGCTTTCTGGGCCAAGTTGGAAAAAGACAAACAGACCCATATCAAAGAACTGCAAAGCTTGATTAAGTCACATCTAAAATAACTTTTCAATTTGAAGGGGAAATCAGTTGTTTTCAGTTTAGTTTTTGGCCTGGTTCTTTTGGCTGTTGCTGGATTTGTTTATTATCAGTTTAAAGATGTTAAAATATTAAAAACTCCTATGGCAGAAGAACAAAAACTAATTTTATTCAGTCCGGCGTTTGAGCATCAGGGTTATATTTTGCCCGAATATACTTGCGACGGCGAAAATATCAATCCGCCACTGGGAATAAAAAACGTCAGTCCGGAAGCTAAGTCTTTGGTTTTGATTGTTGATGATCCGGATGCGCCGATGGGCACCTGGGTTCATTGGGTAATTTTTAATCTTAATCCTTTGATTGATTTTATTGAACCGGGCAAGGAACCGGGCGGAATTGTCGGCCTTAACTCTTGGGGCGAAGCCAAATACGGCGGACCTTGTCCGCCTTCAGGCGAGCACCGGTATTTTTTCAAGCTTTACGCCTTGGATAAAGAATTGGATCTTGGTCATGGCGCCACCAAAAAAGATGTGGTTAGGACAATGGAAGGGCATGTGCTTCAGTCAGCTGAATTAATCGGCAGATATAAAAGATAGGCTGTTTTGAAAAATTTTGGCTGTATTAAAATTAATCTATGCCAGAAATTTACATTATTAAAAAACCCATAATTAAATCGGAGCTTAAAAAAATTGCCGAACAACGATTCGGCGATTTGGTTAAAGCAGTGGTTGATATTAAGCAAGGAATTATTGCTCTGGGCGGCGAGCTTCATGTTGATGAAGAGATTTTGCTTTCGGAAAAATTTGGTTAATAAATTAATTCTTGATTAGAAAATATGCCCTACCAGCATAAAGAATTAGCTAGTGGCGGTTGGCAAAAGTTTTCTTTGACCGAGCAGTTGGCTAATATTGGCGCTGAAGTCGGCCGGGCCGCCAGATGGCAAGACAAAGATTTAAAAATCTTTCAAGGCGCAGTTTTTAGGGCTTTAGAGCTTTTTGATCTGACTTTGGCTGATGAGCGTTGGCGAGGCAGGAGAAGAGAGATTGCCAGATTAAGAGAATTGTTTTTATACGCGGTAGAAAAAGACAATCTTTATCAAACTTCTCTTCTGGACATGGAAAAGTATTTTCTGCCTTTTATGTTTTTAACCAGAAAGAAGTTATAAATTCTTATTCCAATTCCAAAACCCCGGCTTAAGCCGGGGTTTTGGAATTTGTTAATCAGCAAAGATTAAACCTGCGGGTTTTTTGGGTTTTCCGGCGGTTGGGTGGGCATCTGCGGAGACTGAACCGGTTCAGCCGGTTTTTCTTTTATTGCCGCGTCGATAATCTCTTTGGCGCCGTCAACACTCGTTTCCAAAGAAGTTTTAACTGCCTGAAAAACATCACTGCCAAGCTCTTGGGCGGTTTGGATTGCCGCTGTCACGGTTTCTTTAGTTGCAGAGATTGAATCTCCGCCAACCGCTTTAACTGCTTCAACCGAGCCCTTAACTGCTTCAACTGCAACCTGCCCAACATCAGCGCCGAGTTCTTTAGCGCTCTGGATTGCCTGGGAAACAGCGCCTTTGGCGGCTAATTCCGGCTGTTCGCCAGCCTCGGTTAAACCGCGGACTGTGCCGCGGACAATGCCGGAAATCGCGCCGGTAAACGAAGCGCCGATATCAGCAACTCCGGCAACTGCACCCTTGACAACAGAAGCAGCTGCTTCTACGCCTTTGCCGGTAAATTCGCCGGATTGCTTCATTAAATTAACCGCATTATTTTTAACCACTTCAATAATAGTGGTGCTGATGTCAGCTACGCCTTGCAAGCTGGCTTTGACGCCTTCTTTAATGCCGTTAACTAAGTTTGAAAGAATTGGAATAGGCATTTTGAAATTTAATAGTCTAATTTATTCAATTTCGACCAATAAAAATTATAGCATAAATTTTATTCCGTTGCTTGCGGCGCGAGTTGCTGTTTAAAATAATTTTCGCAGAAATCTAAACGTTCTGTTGAGAATTTCTAACGGGATTTATTTTCTGTTTTTTACCGGGATTTTGAAGAATATCCCAGTGGTAAATAAATAAAGGCAAGCCGACAATAATCATGGCAATTGCGTTTGAGGCTCGGCGGGCATTTTCAACTTGCTTTTGCTGCTGTTCTGCTTCAAGCTGTTTTTTTTGAAAAGCTTGCTGTTCTTCTTTGGTTGGCTCATTCGCGGGCGTTGGTTCTGGCAAGCGCGGATAAACAGGATATATTACCGATTGGTTGGCTTTTTTAAAAACATAATTTTTCAACCCCAAATCCACCAGATTGACAGAACCAATTACCATCAACAATAAGCCAATAGTGGAAAATAAGTAAAGATAAATTGTTCTGATGATTTCTTTTTTATCCATAGTTTTGATATTGAACTGTTTTTATTTTATGTGATAATAAAAGTATAAGGAAAATAGAAAAATTTTCCAGGTCAAAAATTAAACTCAAAAAATTATGGTTACTCAAGAACTAATTGATTATATAAAAAAGCAGTTGGAACAAGGGCTGGGGCGAGACCAGATTAAACAAACTTTGCTCTCAAACGGCTGGCAAGAGCAAGACGTTGCTAAGGGTTTTACCGCAGTTGATTCAGAAACTAATCTTGCCAATTTAGAAGTCCAGCCAGAAAAACCGGTTGCTGATTTTCTCGGTCAAGCAACAGAATCGGGCCAAGAAAAGCCGCAAGAACCGGTTTTGGATTTGAGCCAAAAGCCAGTTGGGCTGTCCAGCCAACCGGTTTTTGAACCGGGGAAGGCTGAACCAGTTAATCTAGCCGAAGAAGTTCAACCGGAATCAGTAGAATCGGTTGAATCAAGTCCGGTTGAAGCAGTTGAATCAGTTCAACCGGCATCTAAACCAATGGCAGAAACCCAAGTTGAACAGGCTGAACCCGAAAATATGCAGGCCCAACCAGTGGTTATGTCAGAGATAACCGGCCAAGCAGAAAAATCTAAAAAGCCATTGCTAAAATTAAAGGTTAATAAGTCTGTTGTAGTTATTTTGGCTGTTTTGTTGGGCGGTGTTGTTCTTGGTGCTGGTTTAATTTTGGGAATTCAGGCCCTGAAAAGAACAGAGCCAATCCAACCGAGCCCTTCGCCAATAGTTGAGGTTTCGCCAAGCCCGGTTTTGGAGTTAGTTGATGCCCCGTATTTAGATGAGGAGCTGGGGATTAAGTTTTTTTATCCGGTTGATTGGCTGCCCGAAACGGATTTGGGGCTTGAGGATTTAGGAATGAAAGGAGTTTTGTTTGGTTCAGGTGGCACTGCCAGCATTAATATTATCTCAATCCCCCTAACTCTTGAAGAGAAAAATGATTCTTTAGATAAAGCAACCCAAGATTCTATCGCGGTTCTAAAGACAAATTATCCTGATTATGAATTGTTGGGCAAATCCCAAACTTCAGTTAGCGGCTACCCGGCTTTTACAATTGAGGGAAAAACTTTTTTTAACCAAGAAGAGGGGAATGGTTTAAAAATGAGAATTCTACAGCTGATTATGCGTGATGCCGCATCAGAAAATCAATTCGTAATCACTTTTATGGCGCCAGATTCAGATTGGCAGACTTATCAGCCAATATATTGGCAAGCAATCAACAGCTTAGAACTGATTTAACTGTTTATAAAAAACAGCTAAAAGTATAACTAAAAGAGTCATAAATCCTGCTCTCTGTCTTTGGGCGGGATTTATGATTTTTAAAGCAAGTCAATGAAATTTTTTATTACTGCTAAACCAAATGCAAAAAATCCGGAAATAGAAAAATTTTCTGACAATACTTTTTTAATTAAAGTCAAAGAGCCGGCAAAGAATAATTTGGCGAACCAAGCGGTTTTAAAATCTTTAGCCGGTTATTTAAAAGTGCCTGTTAGTAATTTGAAAATTATTTCAGGCAGAACTTCAAGAAAAAAAATCATTCAGCTGGTGTAATTTTTAGATGGTTAAATTTTCAATTATCGTTCCGGCTTACAACGAGGAGAAAAATGTTGCCCGGTGTCTTGATTCCTTAGTTAATCTTGATTTTGATAAAAATGATTATGAGGTTATTTTGGTTAATAACAATTCGACTGACAGGACTAAAGAAATTGCTGAAACTTTCTCCGGGGTTAAGATTATAGACGAACCAAAACAAGGCAATGTCTTTGCCTTGATTAAAGGATGTTTACAGGCCCGAGGTGAAATATTAGTTTTTACAGATGCGGATACAATCGTGCCAAAAGATTGGCTGATTAAAATTAATCAAGCTTATCAAAACGAAAAAGTTGTTTGTGCTGGCGGGCCGGGGAAACTTAGGCCGAAAACTTTTTTGGGATTTTTTGGAGAAAAGCTTTTTTACTGGGGCGGTGCTTTAACCAAGCTGGCGCCTTGTTTTAATTTATCAATTAGAAAATCAGTTTATAAGGAAATTGGCGGCTTTGACCCGAAGATAAATTTTCATCAGGATACTTATTTGGTTCTAAAAGCAAAAAAGCGAGGTAAAGCGGTCTTTTTAAGGGACAATTATGTTATTACTTCAAGCCGTCATTTTAAAGGCTGGCCAGCGATCCCTTATATTTTAAAAGGCGGGATTAATTTGATATTTTTATTTTTATTCGGCAAAACAATTTTCTGGGATTTTGGTAATGTTAGGGGGAAATGAGCTTTATTGCACCCTGTTCTCAATTAAACAGATTATGGTAAAATATATTTTATATGGAATCAGAGATTAATCATCTAAACATTAACGTTTCTGACCCGTCAGCTTCCTTTCCTTTTTATAAAGAATTATTAGAGTATCTTGGTTATAAAACTATCCGTTATATTGAAAATACCACCGCTGCTTTTGAAAACAATGGTTTTTCTTTATGGTTTGACGCGGTTAAGGAAAAATATAAAGATAAGACTTTTCATCGTCAAGCAACCGGGATAAATCATCTGGCTTTCCGAGTCAACTCAAAAGAAGAAGTGGATAAATTCTATCAGGAGTTTTTAAAACCAAGAAAGATAGAAACTCTTTACCAAACCCCAAAAGCTTTTCCCGAATATACTGATAAGTATTATGCCGTATTTTTTGAAGATCCGGACAGAATTAAATTGGAGGTGGTTTATTTATAATTTATGTTAGTTCGTTCAAGAATTAAGCCCTATCTTATTTTTTTTGGTCTGATAGTTTTGGTTGCCGGGGGCGCTTATTTTTGGGGCTTGAGAAGTTCAATGCTCAAGCTGGAAAAACAAGCAGAGCAGAGCCTTGTTAAGGCAGAAAAATATGAAAGTTTAGCAGTTAAACTAAATCAGGAGAAAAACCGCTGTTTGGAGTTTTTAGCCAAAGAAGAAGGCAACTTTGCTGAATTTTCTTATTGCCAGAAATTAGTTGAGTTTATTAAACAGTTAGACATTAGTTTGAATAACAATTAAAAAGTATGAAAAGGAAATTTATTTTGCTTTTAGCGGTTGTTTTTGGAATCTTGATTGCCGGGATTTATCTTTTTAGCCAAAATAAAGCTAATGCGCCGGCAGATTTAGGACCTGATAACCAAATCGCGGTCAAAGTTTATTTTGGCAATTCATTTTTAAATCCCGAAGCCCAAGACTGCAGTTTGGTTTATCCAGTAGAAAGGAAAATAGCAAAAACCCAAGCAGTTGGCCGGACGGCTTTAGAAGAGCTATTAAAAGGCCCAACCGAAGCAGAAAAACAAGCCGGTTATTTCACCAGCATCAATTCCGGAGTTCAGATTCAAGATTTGGTTATTGAAGATGGCATTGCCAAAGCAGATTTCAATGACCGATTGGAGTTTCAGGTCGGCGGCTCTTGCCGAGTTCAGGCAATCCGGGCTGAAATCACTGAAACTTTGAAGCAGTTTCCAACTGTTAGCCAAGTGATAATCTCTATTAACAAAGAAACAGAATTAATTTTACAGCCATGATTGATCAGACTAAACAGGTTCTTGTGACGATTGATAAAAAAACTAAGCAGGTTTCTCAAGAGTTGAAGAAAAAGACCCTTGGTTATATTTTGGCTGGTTTAGGTTTAGTAGTCGGCTTGGCCTGGAATGAAGCAATAAAGACCTTGATTGAACATTTATTTCCGGCTCCGCAAAATTCAATCTTGGGCAAATTTGTTTACGCTGTTTTCATCACTGCTTTACTGGTGGTGGTGGGCGGGTATTTATTAAAAGAAGAGAAAAAGAATTAATCATTGTTTCATTGTTTCATTGCTGCGCTGTCAAAAATCAGAATCATGAATAATGAATTATAGATTAGTTTCTTAGTTTCTTTAGTTTGATTAGCGTATCCTGCCAATTTACTAATTAGTACCAATAATACTAATAAGATTGATTGGCAGATATTAGTAATAATTGGTAAATTAGCAGGATTCTATTAGAAATTATCTCGTTTGACGAGATCTGACGTGACCAGAGAAATTGTAAATTGGAATTAAAAAAATAAAACTATGTTAAAAAAATTGCTTTTAGTTTTTGGCGGGTTGCTCATTGTTATTCTGGCCTTTTTTATTTTCAGGTTTTTTTATTTAAAAGGACTTTTGAGCTTTAACCCTAATTTTTCTTCGCCAAAACCAAGCCCGACTCTGGAACCAGAGGGGTCGCCTTTGCCCAGCCCGACAGATTTGAGTCCCAGTCCGACAGAATCTCCTTTGTCCAGTTCAAGCCCGGCGGTTTCACCATTCCAAAGAGGCAAGATGGTTAGAATTGATGTTGATGATACTGGCGCGGGAATGTATCAACTATCAGTAAAAAAACAAACAAAAGTTACTTTGACTTTGAATGTGATGACTCTTAATGTCAGTTATGGCGGATTGGATTTTAAAAGCCCCGTAGTTAATACCGGAATTATTTTGCCGGGCCAATCAAAAACAGTTGAGTTTATTGCCGAACAATCTTTTGATTTAATTCCTTATTATGCTGAAACCGGCAATCCGGCGCCCTATAAAATTCAGATTCTAGTTGAAGAATAATGGTAAAAAAAATTCTGGCTAAAAAATTCAGTTTTATTGTCTTAGGTTTGCTTATTTTGGCTGGCGGCTTTTTGTTATTAAGAAACAGACAAAAGCCGGAGCTGGATTTTACTGTTGTCAAAAGAGGCGATATTGTTCAGGAGCTTAGCTTTACCGGCAAGGTCAAGCCGGCTGAAGCAGTTGAGCTCGCTTTTGAAAAAAGCGGCCGGGTTTCAATTGTTTATGTTGATGTCGGCAATAAGGTTTTTGCCGGGCAGATTTTAGCCGGTTTAGACAACAATGATGTTTCTGCGAGCTTAAAACAAGCTCAGGCCAATTTAGAGACAGAACTGTTGAGGTTAGAAGAAATAAAAGCCGGCTCTCGGGAAGAAGAGATAAAGATTCAAGAAGCTAAAGTTGAGAGCGCCCAGGTGGCGAAAAAAGAAGCAGAAAAAAACCTAATTGATAAAATCGGCAGCTCTTATACTGTTGCTGACGACAGCATCAGGAATAAAGTTGACCAGTTTTTTTCTGACCCAAGGAGTTTAACGCCAAAGCTGAATCTTTTTCCGGTTGAATCCCAGTTAAAAACTGATCTGGAATCGAGCCGATTAACCATGGAGAATCTTCTTAAGGATTGGCAAACGGCGATCTTGGAATTAACAAACAATCCTGATCTTAATTTATACTCTAATCAAGTAAAAGCCAATCTTGAACAAACGAAACTTTTTCTGGATAAAGCGGCCTTAGCAGTTAACAGCATGATTGCTAATGCCAGTTTTAGCCAAACAACGATTGACGGTTATAAAACAGATATTTCTACTGCCAGGACAAATATCAATACAGCAATTAACAGCCTTAGTTCAGCCCAGGAGAAACTTAATACTGCTATTACTAACTTAAACTTAGCTAATCAAGAGCTGGCATTAAAAAAAGCCGGCGCCACCCCTGAACAGATTAAAATTCAGGGGGCAAAGATTGACCAAGCAAGAGCAAATCTGGAAAGCGCCCGGGCTGAATATTCCAAAACAATCCTGAAGTCGCCGATTGCCGGGATTATTACCAAAAAACAAGTCAGCCCGGGAGAGATAGTTTCTTTAAATCAAGTCGCTTTTTCGGTTATCTCTGATTCTGGTTTAGAGATTGAAACTAATATCCCGGAAGTAGATATTGCTAAAATCAAAGTTAATGACCAAGCCAAAGTAGATCTGGATGCTTATGGGCCAAGTTTAATTTTAGAGGCAAAAGTAATTAGAATCGACCCGGCAGAAACAATTATTGAAGGGGTGGCAACTTATAATACCAAATTGACTTTTAAGGACCCGGAGCAAAAAGCCAAACCCGGGATGACTGCCAATATTAATCTTAGCCATTTGGTTCGGGAAAATGTTCTCACCATTTCCAGAAAAGCAATTGTTCTTGAGGAAGATAAAGAGTTTGTTAACTTAATAACAGAAAAGGGAATTGAGCAAAGGGAAGTTAAAACCGGCGTTCGGTCAAGCAATGGTGAGGTTGAGCTGGTCAGCGGTTTAAGCGAAGGAGACAAGGTCTTGCTTCCAAAATGATACGGATAAAAAATTTGGAAAAAATTTATCGAGGCAACGGAGCAGAAACCCGGGCTTTAGACGGAGTTTCTTTTGAAATTGGCAAGGGCGAGTTTGTTGCGATTATGGGGCCTTCCGGTTCAGGCAAATCAACTTTACTCCACATCTTGGGGTTTTTAGACAAGCAAACCAAAGGCGAATATTTTTTTGACGGCAGGAAGAATACTGATTATTCCAAAATCGAGCTCGCTCGGCTGAGGAATAAAAAGATGGGCTTTGTTTTCCAGTCATTTAATCTTTTGCCAAGAGCAACGGTTTTAGAGAATGTTAAACTGCCGCTTTTATATTCCGAGGTTTTAGAAAAAGACTGGAACAAATTCGCTAAACAAGCTGTTGAATCTGTTGGCTTATCCCATCGCTTAAATCATAAGCCATCACAGCTCTCCGGCGGCGAGGGGCAGAGAGTGGCGATTGCCCGGGCTTTGGTTGTCGGGCCGGAGATTGTTTTTGCTGATGAGCCGACCGGCAATTTAGATTCTAAATCCGGCCAAGCGATAATGGAGCTTTTAGTTAAGATTAATAAGAGTCTGGGCCGGACAGTGGTTTTGATTACCCATGATCAAGGGATTGCTCGGTATGCCAAAAGAACGATTCTTCTCCGGGACGGGAAAATTGAGTCTGATAAAAAGCAATGATTCTAAAACACCTGTTTAAATCCGCCCTAATTAGTCTGGCGGCTAATAAAATGCGGTCTGGTTTGACTGTTTTGGGCATTGTTATCGGGATTATGGCGATTATTTTGGTCCAAGGCATTGGCAGCGGCGCCAGAAACCTGATTCTGGGCCAGATTCAAGGGTTGGGTTCAAACACAATTATGATTGAGCCGGGCCGCGAGCCAAAAGGGCCCTCTGACTTTACTTCTTTTTTTCTTGATTCTTTAAAGGAGCGGGAGGTGAAGTATTTAAAAAGCCAGGCTGATTATCTCGGCATTAAGGAAATCTCGCCGATTATTTTTTTGCCCGCCACAGTTAGTTTTATGGGAGAAACCAAATCCGTCAATGTTATTGGCAGCTCTGATTTAGTTGAAAAGATTCTTGACCTTTATCCGGAAGAGGGACTGTTTTTTACCGAAGAAGATGTTTTGGCCCGGTCAAGTGTGGTTTTGGTTGGTGCGGAAGTGAAAAAAGAGTTATTAGCTAACAGCAAAGTCATAGGCCAAAAAATAAGGATAAAAAACAAGAATTTTCAGATTGTTGGCAGTTTTTCAAGCAAGGGCCAAGTCGGATTCTTTAATCTGGATACAGCGGTGATTATGCCCTATACCACAGCAATGGAATATCTTTCCGGAACCAATTATTACAATGAGATTATTGTTCAGGCGAAAAATGGGGAGCAGGTTGAGCAAATTAAGAAAAATCTTGAGCAGGCAATCAGACAACTTCACGGAATCAGCAATCCGGAAAAAGATGATTTTCACGTTATGACCCAAGAGGATATTGTCAAGAGGGTGGATACGATCACCGGAGTTTTGACTGCTTTACTGGTTTCTGTGGCCGCAGTTTCTTTGATTGTTGGCGGGGTTGGGATTATGAATATTATGCTCGTTTCAGTTACCGAAAGAACCCGGGAGATCGGCTTGCGCAAAGCTTTGGGAGCAACCGAAAAACACATCCTGATTCAGTTCATCTTTGAGGCCGTGGTTTTGACATTTCTGGGCGGCGTCTTTGGGGTTTTGGCCGGAGCCGGGCTGACTTTTTTGGCAACTTTAATCTTATCTAAGTTTGTTTCTTCAGGCTGGGGCTTTTCTTTTCCGATTCCGGCTGCTTTAATCGGTTTATTAGTTTCTTTTTTAATTGGTCTTGGTTTTGGATTTTATCCAGCCCGGCAAGCAGCTAAAAAAGACCCAATTGAAGCGCTTAGGTATGAATAAGTGATGAATTAAAAATAAATTATGTTTGAAAACAAAAAATGGTTGATTATTATTGCTGTTGTTTTAATCGGCATTGGTTTGGTTTTTGCGGTTATAAAGATAAAAAAAGAGCCGCCAAAACAGCTTTCTAATTTTGAGGATTGCGTTTTAGCCGGTTATCCGATTTTGGAAAGCTATCCGCGCCAATGCCGAACCCGGAACAATGAAATCTTTATTGAAGATATTGGCAATGAGCTGGAGAAGTTAAACTTGATTAAACTGGAGCAGCCCCGGCCAAATCAGATAATCTCAACCCCGGTTTTGGTTAAGGGCGAAGCCAAGGGATATTGGTTCTTTGAAGCTTCTTTTCCGATTGATATCACTGACAGCTCCGGAGAGATTATCGGTTCGGGCATTGCTCAAGCCCAGTCAGATTGGATGGTAGAAGATTTCGTCCGGTTTGAAGCCGAGATCAACTTTAGCCAGCCGAAAATAAAAACCGGTTATTTGATTCTAAAAAAAGATAATCCTTCGGGTTTGCCGGAAAATGATGACCAGTTAAGAATTCCGGTTAAATTTAAGTAGGTTTGCTTTGCTTTTTGTTATAATAATAAAGGTCGTTATTATTTTAAATAAAAAATATGGCAACTCAAGTTTTAAAACGAGACAGCTCTTTACAGCCATTTGACCCGGAAAAAATCAAACGGTCAGTCCAAGCGGCAGGCAGAGAAGCGGGCATTGAGGAAGCCGCGTTGGCAGAGCTGGCAGACAAAGTCAGCGTTTCGGCAATTAATACTTTGGCAGAAAAAGAGCAGGTTAGTTATTCAGAGATTAGGCAGGCGGTTTTTGCCGAACTGGAAAATTTTGATCCGAGAGTCATTCAAGCTTGGAAAAACCACGAGCAAAAAGTCAAAGGGTTAACCGTTTAAATAAGTTTCCAAAAAATATGAATTGGAAAAGGGTTGAGGTTTTTTTAGAGTTCTTAATCTTTGGAATTTTAATCGGCATCATTGAAGATTTGATCGCAATTAAAGTTGCCACCGGCCAGCCGATTACTTTTCAAGTTTTCAAAGCCGTTTTCTTAATTGCCATTCCGTTTGCTTTTTTGGGCGAGATTGTCGTTGACAAAATAGATTTTGTTGAAATAATGAAAAGAATTTTTAAGAAAAATGTTCCGGTTTCCCGAATTGAAAACTAAGCTATTGCCCCAGCCGCCGGCTTGGAACAAAGCATTAGGGGTTGGCATCGTGGTAATGGGTTTGGCTCTGGGCACAGGCGAGCTGATTCTCTGGCCCCATTTGATTGTTAAATTTGGTTTGGGCTTGCTTTGGCTGGCTTTGCTCGGAATAACTTTACAGTATTTTATCAACTTTGTTTTATCTTTTTTTTGCGATTAAAATTTTTTTAGCTTAACTTAGTTAAGTTATGATTTTTCCCATTATTGTTTTTCTTGCTTCCTGCGCCGCGCTTTATTTTGTCGGCAACTGGATGATTGACGGGTTGTCCCGGGTCGCCCGATTTTTAGAACTGCGGGAGTTTGTCGTCGCTTTTATTTTAATGGCCCTGACCGCGACTCTGCCGAATTTGTTTGTCGGCATTTTGTCGGTTATCCACAAAGTTCCGGTTTTATCTTTCGGAGACGTTGTCGGCGGCAATGTAATTGATTTAACTTTGGCCATTGGCCTGGCAATTTTATTTTCAAAGAAATCAACCGTTGAGGCAGAAAGCCGGACCGTTCAAGCCACCGCTGTTTTTAGCTTGTTCGCCGCTTTATTGCCAGTGATTTTAATCTGGGATAACAGCTTGTCCCGGGCTGACGGCGCAGTTTTGATTGGCCTTTTTGTTCTGTTTATTCTCTGGCTTTTTGCCAAAAAAGAAAGATTTACTCGGACTTATTCTTTGGAAGAGCGGCATGGCAAAGAGGTCTTTTCCGGATTCAGAGATTTTTTTCAGGGTTTAGGGAAAATCATTATTGGCGCGGCTTTGCTGATTTTAGCGGCTGAAGGTATTGTCCGGTCTGCTTCGGCTTTTTCTGTTTTTTTTGGTTTGCCTTTGGGACTTATCGGTATTTTAATTGTCGGTTTGGGCAATGCTCTGCCAGAGACTTATTTTGCGGTTGCTTCAGCTAAAAAAGGCGAGACCTGGATGATTTTAGGCGATTTAATGGGTTCGGTGATTATGCCGGCAACCTTAGTTTTAGGAATTGTCGCTTTATTTTCGCCAATAAAAAATATTGATTTCTCGCCGTTTTTGATTGCCCGGATATTTTTGGTTATTGCCGCGGCTTTCTTTTATCTGTTTATCAGAACCGGCAAAGAGCTGACAAAAAAAGAAGCCGCGTTTCTGCTTCTTTTATATCTAACCTTTTTAGGGATTGAGATTTTCCGGTTGGTTTAAGCTTTAATTTATTTTTCCGGAACAGTAACTCTCGCGAATAGAATAAAAAACTGAACGAACCCTCGGCTAACCAGCCGAGGGTTCGTTATTGGTTACCTCTTGACAA
>JBFMGR010000007.1:16393-47344 GCA_040753135.1 Patescibacteria group bacterium
GAGATTTTCCGGTTGGTTTAAGCTTTAATTTATTTTTCCGGAACAGTAACTCTCGCGAATAGAATAAAAAACTGAACGAACCCTCGGCTAACCAGCCGAGGGTTCGTTATTGGTTACCTCTTGACAATTTCCGCAGAGAGAGAGAGATACTAACTGCAGTTCCTAAAAAATTTAAAAGAAAGGAGATGATTTACCATGAAACCGTTTATCTTGTTATTCGCAGTTCCTTCAGTAAATGGCTATTCTTCACCTACGACTAGCGGTACGTACGACAGCGTTGATTCAGCTGACGTTGATTCAGAGTCAGATGAAGATTAGCCGATAAAAGAATGGCTGTTAGAAAGGAGGAGTTTCTTGCTCCTCCTTGTTTTTTCTTCTGGAAATTTTTTAATGAAGGAGAAAAAGGGCATGAAGATCTTAACAATTGGTAACTCTGGAACATATGAGGTGGAGGGATTTAGACTAGTGGAAGAAAATTTGGTTGCTATGGGACATCAAACGGTTCTTTTCCAACAGGATAGATGTTTAGAAGATCATTTTCTTACATTTGAGGTGCGTTCTGGGCGCCCTGTTTACTATATAATAGCTGGGGAAATGGTATACGATGCCGACGAATTTGATGTTATTTGGTATATACATCCGCATCTGCCAAAAGAGCTTTTAGAGATAGAGCCGCCAGATATAAGACCATTTATTAAAAAACAGTTCTATTCAATGCGGCAGGGCTTATGGAATATATTTAGGAGCAAGAAATGGGTAAATGATCCTTGGAACGCCGTCGCTGCCGAGAACAAAATCTGGCAATTAGCCGTTGCTTCAGAAATTGGTTTGTCAGTTCCCGATACTATCATTACTTCAGATCCGGAAAGAGTAGTCGATTTTTATAACTCTCATCCGGAAGGGATAGTAGTAAAGCTTTTAGGGGCTAGTCCACTTGTTGGAAGGGTGATATATACGAACATTGTTAGCGAAGAATATTTGAAGGAAATCCAAAGTGTTAAATTGGCTCCGGCAATATTTCAATTAATGTTGAGAAAAAATTATGAGCTTAGAATAACCGTAGTCGGCAACGAAATGTTTCCGGCCAAGATTTACTCCCAAGAAGATCCGAGGACAACAGTGGATTGGCGAACGCGCCCAGAAGTGAATGACTTTAATGTAAAAATGGAACAGACCGTTTTGCCTAAGTTTGTGGGAGAACAGATTAAGGAGTTGATGGGGCGCCTTGGATTAAGATACGGTTGTATAGATATGGCAGTTACCCCTGAAGGCAACTATTATTTTCTTGAGATAAACCCAAGCGGTCAGTGGTACTTTGTTCAATTAAAGACAGGAGCGCGGATAGCCGAAGCATTGGCTAAGCTTCTGGTAGAATGAGCAATAAAGGAGGTGAAACAAGAGGGCGTTCGGAGCATGCGAACCCCTCTTTTAATTTTTAAGATTTATTTTATTATTTTTATATGTCTAAAAAATTACTTAAAAGAAAATCTTTTTCAAAAGTCATTGATGAAATGGTTAAAATTGATCAATCAGCTAGAAAAAATGCTCTAAACAAAAAAGTTGAAGATCAGATTTTTTATAACCACCTTGTTTATTTAATCGATTTTACTAACGGTCAGAGAATTAAGGATTTAATTCAGAGGTTTGGTTATCCAACACAAGAGACTGTAGGCAAGCAGTCAATGAAAAACTTCTGGTTGCTGATTCAGCATCAAGATTTTAATTTAGATCTCCAGCAAGATTGTTTGGACAACTGCGATTTTGAACCAAGGAACAAAGCCTATTTAACAGACAGGGTCCTAATAAATTTGGGTAAAAAACAGCTTTATGGGACGCAGTTTCACAAAAATGAGAAAGGTGAATTGGTCCCGCAACCAATTGAGAACGAAATAAATGTTGATAAGCGCAGAAGAGAAATGGGTCTAGAGAGTTTGGCTGAATATGCCGAAAAAATACAAGAAATAAATAAAAAATAGAAATTAACTTTCAGCGTTATAATTAATGCTAAGTTGATTTTAGATTTTAAAATTAATCAAGATTATTTGATGGTGTATGCATTGGTTTCTACTTTATCAACCGACTTTGCCGCTGTATTCGCCAGTTTCGGTGTTAACCCAGATAGATTCGTCTTGCCCAATGAAAATCGGCGCTAAAACTGAATAACCGGTTTCCAAAACAACGGTTTTCTTGGCGCCGGTAGCAGTATTGCCTTTGATTGCCGGCGGCGCTTGAGTTATTTTTAACTGGACTTTTGGCGGCAGCTTGATTCCGTGAACTTGATTGCCCAAGTAAATCAAATTCACTTCTAAATTAGGAGTTAAAAAATTAAGCTCCCACTCCAAAGTTTGTTTAGGCAGAGAAATCCTTTCTTGATTGTCTAAAAGCGAGAAAACCGCATTCTGCCTGTCTTGGTAAATAAACCTGGCCTTTTTGTATTCTAACCCAACCTCTTCAAAGCTTTCGCCGGATTTAAAGGTTTTTTCTACTGCTTTGCCGGTTTTTAGGTTTTTTAAAGAGGTTTTCATAAACGCCGCGCCTTTGCCCGGATTGACAAACTGGTAATTAACAATCTGCCAGGGTTCGTTATTAATCTCAATCACTAAACCTTTTTGGAATTCATTGGTGGAAATCATGTTTACAGAATAATGAATAATGAATTATGAATTATGAATAAAGCAATTGATTATAGCTTAGTTTTGTTTTGGAAGCAATATTCTTTGAAAATCGCAAACTTTTACTCAAATAATTTTTTTGCCGGGAAAGGCAGGAGCTCATTTATATCCTGAATATCCAAAAGCAGCATCTCTAATCTTTCAATACCTAAAGCAATGCCGCCGGTTTCCGGAATGCCTGATTTTAAGGCGGCAATAAAATCTTTATCAATTTGGTAAATCTCTTTGCCTAACTGGCGCCGGAGTTTTTGTTCTTGCTTTAATCGTTTTTCCTGCTCGCGCCAGTCAGTTAATTCAGAAAAAGCATTGGCAATCTCCAAGCCGGCAATATAAATCTCAAATCTTTCTGCATAAAAACTATTTTTATTTTTTCTTTTTGCCAGAGCCGCTTGAGGCAGGGGATAATCATAAATAATTATTGGTTTATTTTGCGGCAAGTTTGGCTCAATTTCATTTAGAAAAATCAAATAAAACAGATCATTCCAATCAAAGCTTTTATTCGTTTGATAATCCTTGTTCTTAACGATTTTTTTAAAAGCGTTAAAGCTTTTTACTTTATCCAAATCAATGCCGGCGAATTTTTTAAATGCTTGTTTAACCGAGAGTCGCGGCCAAGGCAAAGACAAGTCAATTTTTTTACCGCCGTAAACAATAACCGGCTTTTTATAAAGCGCTTTGGCCAAGAAGCTAACCAGATTTTCCGCATCTTTCATTATCTTTTTGTAATTTGAATTGGGCCGATACCATTCAAGCATGGTAAATTCCGGATTATGCCAGGGCCCAAAGCTTTCGCCTTGGCGGAAAACCCGGGCAATCTCAAAGAGTTTGGGAAAACCCAAAGCTAAAAGTTTCTTCAAAGAATACTCCGGCGAAGTAATCACATAGCCCTGGTATTTTTTGTTTTTCTCGTTACAAAATTCAAAAGATAGGGGATTAAGATACGGTTCCATTCCGGCCAACCTGACAAAGCTCGGGGTCCGGACCTCTAAAAATCCTTGAGATTTGAAAAACTGCCTGATTTTGTCAAGAATCAAAGCCCGCTTGGTTTGGATTTCCAGCAGCTGGTTATTGTTTTTCCCCATTTTAGTGTGCTAAAATATTTTTAATTGATTTCGCGTTATTGCCCCTATAAATTAACGCTACTCGCGATTAGTTTTATGCCAGTTTCAACCCGACCAATTATTTTAACTCTTTTTGCGATTATCTTAATCGCTAATTTGATTGTTTTCCAAAAACTTTTTGCCCCGCTGGTTATTGGCTTGATTGCGGCAATATTTTTATATCCAGTTTACCAAAAAATTCTAAAATTGCTGAAAAATAAACGAGGGCTGTCTGCTTTTATTGTCACCAGCTTATTTTTTCTGTTTTTGATTGGCCCGGTAGTTGGATTTTTCAGCTTGCTTTTAAGCGAACTAACCCTTTTACTAAGCCAGCTGTTGAACTTTATTGATAAAACGGGCTTCAATTTAAACTTAGTTTCTTTTTTAAGCCCGCTTTTAAGCCGGTTTGGTTTAGATGCCGAAGAAGTAATTATTTCTTACGTCTTGCCGCTTGTCAGCTCGATCGGGTCTTCTTTTTACCGGTTTTTGGTCGGATTTTTTGCCAACATCCCCAACTTGATTTTGAATTTCTTTTTGATGATTGTCAGCATTTATTTTCTTTTGAAAGAGTCGGACGGGTTATTGGATTTAGCCCATAAAATTATTCCCTTAGCAGAGCAAGAAGCCAAACGTTTAATCCAAACTTTTGAACAAGTAGTCAAGGCAATTTTTTGGGGGCAGTTTTTAACCGCTTTAATTCAGGGGATTTTGGGCGGCTTTGGTTTTTGGTTTGCCGGAATAAAAGCGCCGGTTTTCTGGGGGACGGTGATGGCTTTTTTCTCTCTCATTCCTTTTGTCGGGCCGGCAATCGTTTATCTGCCAGCGGCTTTAATTTTATTTATCAAAGGGGATAACTTAGCGGTGGCAATTTTGTACCTGGCTTATAATCTTTTAATTGTTTCAAGCGTGGACAATATTATCAAGCCGGCAGTAATCGGCAAACAAATGAAGATCCATCCGGTTTTAATTTTGTTTGCTTTGGTTGGCGGAATTAAATTTTTTGGCTTTTTGGGAATTATCTATGGCCCGTTACTGATTGCGGTTTTTCTGCTCTTTTTAGATCTTTATCTGGAAAAAACCAAACAGCAATCCCTTTTTTAATTTTTAAAAACTCAAATGGCAGGAAAGATAAAAAAAATTCTTTTAATTATTTTAGTTTTAATTGTTGCTATCGGTTTAATTTTGCCTTATTTCCTGTTTTAGCATGATTCAGGCAATTGAAACATTTATCCAAAACTACGGCAGTTGGGGATTTTTTCTCGGGATTCTGCTTGAAGAAATAATCGTGCCCTTACCGTCATCGTTGATTATGATGGCCGGCGGATTTTTCCTGATTACGGCTAAAACTTGGCAGGAAGCAATCAGCCAGATATTCCCCGGGCTTGTTCTTGTTGGCGCTCTTGGAGTCAGTTTTGGCTCTTTGTTTTTTTATTTTTTAAGCTATTATGGCGGTGAATTGGCAGTGAAGAAATTCGGTTCCAAGCTCGGCTTTTCTTTTGGAGAAGCAGAAAAAATCCAAAAACATTTTCAGAAGAATTATTTAGATGAGGCAATCTTACTGGTTTTAAGGGCTTTGCCAATTTTCCCCGGGGTGGCAATTAATGTTGTTGCCGGTTTAATCAAAATGCCGCTTTTGAATTTTATTGTTTTTGGTTTTTTGGGCAGTTGTTTAAGAGTTTTTTTAATGGCGTTTTTGGGCTGGCAATTGAAAGGAGCCTATGCAACATTGGCTTGGCAATTGGAAAGAGTTAACGCGGTTGTTTTTTTGATTTTTATTGTTATTTCCGCTATCCTGTTTTTATCTTACTTAAAAAAGAAAAATGAAAAAAATCATCAAAAAAGCAATTAAAATTTTCCTGCCGGAAAGATTTTATAATTCTTTAACCGCTTATTTTTGGCATCTGCCCAAAGCGGTTTTAGCAAATATTTTTTACCGTTTCCCAGCGAAAAAATTAAGAGTCGTTGGCGTGGCTGGCACTAAAGGCAAATCTACAACCAGTTATTTAATCAGCCAATTATTAGAATCGCAAGGCAAAAAAATCGCTTTAATCTCAACTACTACGATTAAAATCGGCGGAGAAGAAAAGCTTAATGACCTGAAAATGACTTCAGCTGATTCTTGGTATCTGCAAAAGTTCTTAAGCCAAGCAGTCCGAGAAAAATGCGAATTTGTAGTTTTGGAAACTTCATCTCATGCTTTAAAGCAATTTCGGACTCGGGGGATTTATTTTGAAATAGCCCTATTGACCAACCTAACTCCGGATCATCAAGAGTATCATTCTAGCCCGGAAGACTATATCTTCACTCACAAAAAAATGATTTCTAAAAAAACCAAAGCTTTGGTTTTTAATTCAGACGATTCTTATCTTGAACCGTTTAAAAAAATACCCGTCAAGAAAATAAGTTTTGGTTTAGATCGGGAAAGTGATTTGCAAGCAGAAAAAATTCAGGCTGAAAAGAGCGGTTCAAAATTAGAACTGGGTTTTGATTCAAATCGGCTAAAGCTGCAGATTCCTTTGCCGGGCAAGTTTAATGTTTACAATGTTTTAGCTGCCTTATCAGCGCTTTACGGATTGGGCTTTGATTTAACAAAATTAGTTAATTCAGTTTCCGGGTTAAAGCCAGCGCCGGGCCGAGTGGAAAAAATTCCCAATAGTTTAGGCATTGAGATTATTGTTGATTATGCTCATTCACCTGAATCGTTTGAGAATTTTTTCAGCGCCATCAAACCTTATGTCAAAAACCATTTAATCGCCGCGACCGGCGCTTGCGGCGAAAGAGACGCAAGCAAAAGGCCGATTATGGGAAATATTTTATCTAAATATTGTGATTATGCGGTGATAACAAATGACGACCCTTTTAGCGAGGATCCGGAAAAAATTGCCCGAGAACTGATAAGCGGGATAAGCATTGAACATGAAAAGATTCTTGACCGCAAACAAGCAATCCAAAAAGCGATTAAAATCGCGCAAAAAGGCGACACCGTGGTTGTTTTGGGCAAGGGCGCGGAACAATGGCAAGTATTTAAAGATAAAAAAATCCCTTGGGATGACAGGGAGGTAATTAGGCAGATAATTAAGACAAAATGATTTATTTATCCGCTTCAAGCATTAATCTTTATCAGGAATGCCCCCGGTGTTTTTGGCTGAAGATTAAAGAAAAAATCAATCGGCCGAGCGGGCCAACTTCAACTCTGCCGAACGGAATGGATTATACCTTAAAAAATTATTTTGATTCCTGGCGCCAAAAGAATAAACTGCCTCCGGAATTAAAAAGCCTTTTGCCCGGCAAACTTCTTCCTGACCAAGACAAAATTTCCTGGCTGCGGTCAAGAAGCTTGGCCGCGATTAATCAAGAACTTGGAATTAAGATCGGCGGGATGCTTGATGATGCTTTAATTTTAGAAGACCAATCAATTGTTCCCCTGGATATTAAAACTCGCGGCTTCCCTTTAAAAGAAGTTCATTCAGCTTATGCGCTTCAGATGAGCGTTTATACTTATTTGCTTCAGAAAAACCGACTAAAAACCAGAAACTTGGCTTATTTAGCTTTTTGGTATTTAGACCACAAAAATATGGATCTGAATCAGCCGCTAAGATTTAATATTGCGGTTGAGGAGATAAAAACCGAACCGGAAAAAATTGACAAAATCCTGAATAAAATTAAACAAATTTTGGACGACCAGATTCCTTTAGCTTCGCCTGATTGCCAGTTCTGCCAATACCGCCAGCTGGAAATCTGAATCTTGTAATTATTTTTTTCGATTCCGGATAATTGCTTTTTCTGATAAGGGCTTAAACACATTTCCCCAGGCTTTTATGGTTTCGGGGTTGCTTAATTGATAAATTGAAACTTGTTGCCAGTTGTCAGCAGTTCTGCTAAGATTGGTTTATGATTATTCGTCAGCTTGGCATTGATTTAGGCACTGCCAACACTTTAGTTTTTGTTCCTGATCAAGGGATTGTGATTCAGGAGCCGTCGGTGGTGGCGGTTTCTAAACCGGATAACAAAGTATTGGCAATCGGCAGAGAAGCCAAAGAAATGGCTGGGAAAACTCCGGCTGATATTATTGTTTATCGGCCCTTAAAAGACGGGGTAATTGCTGATTATCGGGTGACTCAATCAATTCTAAGATATTTTATTAACAAGGCTTGCGGCTTTTGGCGGTTTTTAAAGCCGGATGTTTTGGTTTCTGTTCCGGCCGGCAGCACCTCAACTGAAAGAAAGGCGGTGATTGACGCGGCCCGGGAAGCCGGAGCAAAAAACACTTTTGTGGTTAAAGAGCCGGTTTTGGCTGCTTTGGGCGCCGGGATTCCGATTAACACTGCTTCTGGCAATATGGTGGTTAATATTGGCGGCGGCGTCGCTGAAGTGGCAGTAATTTCTTTGGGCGGAGTAGTTACCTGGGAATCAATCAGGGTGGCCGGGGACAAACTTAATCAAGCGATCATTGATTATTTGAAAAAAAAGCACAATTTGATTATTGGCGAAAAAACCGCTGAAGACTTAAAGATTAAGATTGGTTCAGTAATGCCTTTGCCGGAAAAAGAAAAACTATCAATGGAGATTAGAGGACAGGATGCGGTTGAGAGTTTGCCAAAAAATTTGGTTCTTAACTCAAATGATATTGCGGCCGCGCTTCAGCCCCATTTAAAAGAAATAATTCAGGCGATTAAGAATGTGCTTCGGGAAACTCCTCCGGAACTGGCTGCGGATATAGTTGAAAAAGGAATGATTTTGACCGGCGGTGGCGCGCTCCTGCGCCAATTAGATGACTTAATTTTAAAAACTATCGGCGTGCCGGCTTATATTGCTGATGAGCCGCTTTTTTGCGTTGCCAAGGGTACTGGCGTAATTTTAGACAATCTGGCAATTTACAAACGCTCAATCCAATCTTTTAGATAAATCCTGCCAATTTACGAATTATTACTAATATATACTAACCAATTATTAGTATAATTAGTACAGATTGGTACATTAGTAGGAATCTTATATGATTATTGGTCATCAGTCCCAGATTCAATTTTTCAAGAACTTTTTGGAAAAAGAGCTTTATTTTTCCGGATTTTTATTTTCCGGCCCCGAACAGATCGGCAAAAAACTGATTGCCCAAGAGTTTATCCAAGGATTAATTTGCCAGAATAAATCTTTTGGCGGCTGTTCAGAAATTAAATTAAAGCAGATCTGCCCCGCTTGCGCTGATAACTTTTATCGGGATTATTTGTTGATTGACCAAAACTTTAACCCCAAGACCGTTTTAACCAATTTATTATCAGATGATTTAAATCCCTATGGAATTAATACCGGCCGGGCAATTATCAAATTTTTAAGCACCGCTCCGGGGCTGGGAAGAAAAAAAACGGTTTTGATTGACAATGCCCATTTATTAACCCATGAAGCCCAGAACTCGCTTTTAAAGATTATTGAAGAGCCGCCGATAAATTCAGTCTTAATTTTGGTCTCCCATTTGCCCTCTGAAATTTTAGAAACTATTCAGTCCAGATTAATGGAGATTAAGTTCGGCTTAGTTAAAAAACAGGAATTAGACGCCTGGATAGACAAACAATCAATCCCAGAAGAACTAAAAATCGAGGCTAAACGTTATGCTTTGTTTCGGCCCGGCCGGGCTCAAGAATTTATTGATAAGCCAGAATTGGTTAAGCAGTTTAAAGGCTTGGTTTTAAAACTTTTGCGCTTGGAACAAAAAACTCCGGCAGAAAAGATTATCTTTTGGGAAAAGCATTTGATTCAAAAAGAAACCGAGCCGGACAAGAGTTTTTCTGGCCTTTTTGAGCTTTGGCAGATTATTCTGCGCGACGAGCTTTATCAGGCAATTGGCTTGACTGAACCGGGTTTGCTCTTAACCAAAAAAAGGCAAACCGAACTTAAAAAACTGCTTTTAACCTTAAAAAAAATCCAGGTCTTAGCCAATCTGTCCCAGAGATATGGCAGTTTAAAAGAAAACGCTTTAAAGCAAGTCGCTTTGATGGTATAATTAAAATCAACGAATAAACATTGATTAGTACATTAGTAGAATCCATGAAGATTGCTAAAAAAATAATTTTCTTTTTTTTGATTTTTGTTCTAGCGGTTTATTTTCTACCCTATGCTTGGCCGGAAATCCAATCCTGGACCGAAAAAGAAGCTGATAATTTACCCGCCAGAATTGATTATCTGGAAAGATTGTTTTGATAGACCGGTAATCCAGATTCTAAATCTAATCTGCGATTATTATAAATTTTAATTTAGTATTATTGATGTTAATTAGTAAATTAGCGGGATTTTATGGAAGAACTGCTTAATGAATTTAAAAAAACCTGGCAAATAATTCTTGAGAACCATCGGGAAGAGATTTTTTCAATCAGGAGCAATCGAATCAGCCCCGGCTTAATTGAAGAGATTGAGATAGAAGCCTATAATTCCAGATCTCCGTTAAAGCATCTGGCGACAATCACTCTTTCTCAAGCTAATACATTGCTGGTTCAGCCTTGGGATAAAACAATTATCCCGAATATTGAAAAAGCAATCGTTGAAGCGAAATTAGGAGTAATGCCGTCAAATGACGGCCAGTTTATCCGATTAAATTTCCCGCCTTTAACCGAAGAAAAACGGCAGGAATTGGTCAAGTTTTTAAACCAAAAAACCGAAGAATTTAAAATCAGATTCAGGCAGGCCCGAGATGAGATAAAAAAAAGATTCCAGAACTTGATGGATTCCGGGAAAATTGCTGATGAAGACGCCAAGTACCAATTTACCGAACAGCTCCAAAAACAGGTTGATGAGTTTAATCAAAAGATTGAAGCGGCCAGAGAGAAAAAAGAAAAAGAAATCCTGTCAGTTTAGAAATAGTTATCGTTTTCTGGTTTCGCGGCCAGTATCGTCTAGCGTTTTTGCTTGACGTTTAACTAAAACGAAAACTATACTCGCAGCGACAACGTCTAACCTTTAACTATGACAATATTAATTTCTATCTTAATTATCAGTTTTCTTATTTTTATCCACGAGCTGGGGCATTTTTTGGCGGCAAAAAAATCCGGTATGCTGGTGGAAGAGTTTGGCTTAGGAATTCCGCCGCGTATCTTCGGCAAAAAAATCGGTGAGACTGTTTATTCTATAAACCTGATTCCGTTTGGCGGATTTGTCAGGATTTTTGGCGATATTGACTCAAAAGCAGATAAGCAAGACAAGCGGTCATTTATTCAAAAATCGCCCTGGAAAAAGCTTTTGGTTGTCTTTGCCGGCATTATAATGAATTTTCTGCTTGGCTTTCTGATTTATTGGGGGCTTTTTTATGCCGGAAACGAAATGGTTTTAAATGAATCCAACCGGACCAAAGCTGAAAATATTGCCATTGGCATTTTGCAGGTAGCAAAAAATTCGCCTGCCTCAAAAGCTGATCTGAATCCCGGAGACAAAGTCTTAGCGATCAAAACTCAAGATCAAACTTTCTCCAATTTATCTGAATCGGGATTCGTTGAAATTGCCAAGCAAAACGCCGGCAAAGAGATTATCCTTATTCTTGATTCGGGGCAAGAAATTGAGATTGTCCCTCGGGAAACTCCACCTTCAGGCGAAGGCGCTTTGGGCGTGGTGATTGCTGAAATTGGCACGGTCAAATATCCTTTTTTTGAGGCTTTTTATCAGGCAATCAAGTATTCTTTCAAGGCTTCGGTTTATATGTTCTCAATGGTTTTTCAGATTTTATCCAATCTGGTTTTCAAAGGCGAGACCGCGAATTTAACCGGACCAATTGGCATTGTCAGTTTTACTTCAAATGTTATAAAAGCCGGCCTTTCCCAGACTTTTAGTTTCATTGCTTTGATTTCTTTAAATTTGGCGGTTTTTAACCTCTTGCCCTTGCCCGCTTTAGATGGCGGCAGAATTGTTTTTGTTACTTGGGAGATAATTGCCAAAAAGCCGGTGCCGGCAAAATATGAATCTTGGGTGCATTCTCTGGGGATGGTTTTGCTGTTGAGCTTATTGGTCTTAGTGACAATTGCAGATATTAAACGATTGTTTTAATAATCAACAGATAACAAAATTGTTAATCAATTTGACATCCGGTAATAAAACCTGTATCTTTAAAGAGTCATTATCTCATTAGAGCTTAGGACAATTAACAAGTTTCCAAGGGTCGTTCAGCCCGTCAAACGGGATTTAATCTTATGAGATAGTGGAATTAAAATTAGATTTTATGTTCCATCATCCATGACCAATGATTCATGTTTAATGGAACTTATCTCGTAAGAGAACGACAATATGCAAGATTACAGTAATGACAGGCCAAGGCAAACTTATGATGTTTCCGGCTTGAACATTAATTGTGAAACCTGCGGCGCTCAAATAACCGAACTGCCATTTGAACCCACTAAAAGGGATGATGGTACTTATGGCCGGCTTTACTGCCGGGAGTGCAATGCTAAAAGACCGAAAAAGAGATTCAATCGGGATTTTGGCAACCGAAGAAGGTTTGACAATTAAACTTAAAACAAAGGCGCCGGTTTAAAACCGGCGCCTTTGTTAACTTTAACCGAGTATTTTGAACGCAGAATAAAGGTTTAGCCGCTTACAAGACTTTAGATGTTTGGGCTTGACTGTAATTCCCTTTGTTATATAATATTGGCAAAGCGATGAAGGGGAGCATATCCCGAGCGCAACCGAGGGATCCCGCCCCAGAGCTGGTTGTGAAAACGTTGGTTTAACTCCAGCGGTTAAGCAACCCGGGTGTTTCCGTTAAAAAATTGCCCAAAATTTTTTGGGCGCTAAGTCCCAAGCGGCAACGCAAGGGAAAAGCAAGGTGGTACCACGGGGCAGTTCATGAATTATGAATTATGAATCATGAATTGTGAAACCTCGTCCTTGTGTCTTAATTACTGGCTAAGCCGGATAATTAGGAACCAAAGACGAGGTTTTTTTAATAAAAAATTAATAAAAATTTATGCGCCAATCACAACTTTTCACAAAAACAATGAAGCAGGACCCTCAAGGAGATTCTGCAATTAATGCCATACTCTTACAGCGAGCAGGATTTGTTGATAAGGTTATGTCCGGTGTCTATACGTTTTTGCCTCTTGGTAATAGAGTTCTTTCAAAAATTGAACAGATAATTCGTGAAGAAATGAATCGGGCCAGCGGGCAAGAAATTTTGATGCCAGTTATGCACCCAAGAAAAAACTGGGAGCAAACAGGCAGATGGAAAAGCATGGATGTTTTATTCCGCTTTACCAGCTATTACTCAAAAACCGATTTAGTTCTAGGCCCGACACATGAAGAAATCGTCGCACCGCTGTTAAAAAAATATATTTATTCATACAAAGATTTGCCGCAATATGTTTATCAGATCCAAACAAAGTTTCGCGATGAAATTAGGGCAAAGTCAGGGCTTTTGCGCGGCAGAGAATTCAGAATGAAAGATCTGTATTCATTTCATACATCACAAGAAGACCTCGACAGATATTACGAGGTGATGGTCCAAGCTTATAAAAATGTTTTTGAAAGGGTGGGGCTGGGTAAAATAACGGTTTTAACTTTTGCCTCCGGAGGCACATTTTCCAAATATTCGCATGAATTCCAAACTCTGTTAGATCAAGGCGAGGATTTAATTTATCTATGCGAAAAATGTATGGTTGGCGTGAATAGAGAAATAATACATGAACAAAATTCTTGTCCTAACTGTGGAGATAAAAATTTGAAAGAAAGTAAGGCGTCAGAGGTCGGCAATATTTTCAAGCTTGGCACAAAATATAGCTTACCATTTGAATTGAAATATAAAGACGAAAAAGGAATAGAAAAAGATGTTTTTATGGGCTGTTATGGCATTGGGCCGTCAAGAACCATGGGCGTGTTAGTTGAGGCCTTTCATGATGACAAAGGTATTATCTGGCCGGAATCTGTTTCTCCGTTTAAATTTCATTTGCTTTGCTTAGATAAAGAGGTGATAAAGCAGGCGGAAAATCTTTATAAACAGTTATTGAAAAGAGGCGCCGAAGTTCTATTTGACGACAGGGTTGATATCTCGGCAGGAGAAAAGCTTGTTGACTCTGATTTAATCGGCATTACAAACAGAATTGTTGTTAGCAAAAAAACCATTGATAAAAAAATGATAGAGATCAAGAAAAGAAGTGCTAAAAGAGCCGAACTAATTAAAGAAAAAGAATTGTTTTCTAAAATATAAACGCCAGAATTAATGTTTGTTTTTAAATTGAAAGCGCTAAAAATGACATTAAGAAACCCTGAACAGATCAAGCAGATCTTCCGAGCTGCTCAAGAAAGAATTGAAGCGGATGAAAATCTGAAAAGCTTTTTTGTTTCTTTTTGCCGAGCTTATTTTTCTGGATTGGGGAATCAGCCAGAAAATCTTGGTTTAGAAAACCTTATTCCGATGATTGCTCAAAGCTTTAAGGATAATCCTGATTCTTTTAAAGAAGCGGTTTTAAGAAACGGAGAAACCGGATTGTTTAATAACCCTGAAGAAAAAGTTAATCGGCTAATTGAAATTTTAAGCCCTTGCTTTTCTTTAACCTCTGAAGAAATTGACTCATTAATCAAAAAATGATTGATTTTGCTGATTTTGAAAAACTGGAGATTCGAGTTGGCACGATTATGAAAGCCGAGATTTTTCCTGAAGCAAAAAAGCCGGCTTACAAATTGGAAATTGATTTTGGCCCGGAAATCGGCCTAAAAAAATCTTCAGCCCAGATTACAGCTAATTACCAGACTGAAGGTCTGCTTGGAAAACAGGTTATTGCGGTAATTAATTTTCCAGCAAAGCAAATCGGTCCGTTTGTTTCAGAAGTATTGGTTTTGGGCGTGCCGGATGAAAATGGAGAAGTGGTTCTTTTATCCCCAGATAAGCCAGTGCCAAACAGCGGAAAAATGTTTTAAAATATATCATTCAAATTTAATTCGTTTATTCGCTAATTCGTATAAATTCGTTATTCGTTGATTATGAAGATTATTTTTTTTGAAACCAAAGATTGGGAAAAAGATTATTTAAAAAATCAGTTATCAGTGATCAGTGATCAGGCAGAGCTAGTTTTTTTCTCTGAAAAGTTTGATAAGAGTCTTTGTCCAAAAGACGCCGAGGCAATCTCGCTTTTTGTCGGTTCAGAACTAAAAGCAGAAGATGTTAATGATTTGCCCAATCTAAAACTGATTACTACCCGTTCAACCGGTTTTGACCACTTAGAATATCAAGCCCTGTCAGAAAAGGGGATTAAGCTTGGCTATGTTCCGGGTTATGGAAATAATACCGTAGCCGAATTTGCTTTTGGTTTGCTTTTGGCTGTGGCAAGAAAAATCTTTAATGCTTTTGACCAAATTAAAGAACAAAGGAATTTCAGCATTGAGGGGTTTGAGGGTTTTGATTTAATGGGAAAAACCATTGGCATTATTGGCACCGGCAGAATCGGCACCCAGATGATTAAGATTGCCAATGGCTTTTCGATGAAAGTTATTGCTTTTGATAAATTTCCCAAACCAGAACTGGAAAAAGAGCTTAACTTTAAATATGTTTCTTTTGATGGGTTGTTAGAACAAGCAGAGGTTATCAGTTTGCATCTGCCTTATACTCCGGAAAATCATCATCTGATTAACGAGCAGGCAATCGCCAAAATGAAAGATGGCGCGGTTATCATTAACACTGCCCGAGGCGGTTTAATTGACACCAAGGCCTTGCTTACTGGTTTGAATAGCGGCAAAATTGGCGGCGCGGGCATTGATGTTTTAGAGGGTGAACAAGCGGTTTTTGATGAACAAAAAGCGGTTTTATACGGCCGGCCGAATCAAGAAGACTTGCTTTTAATCGCTGAAAACAATCTTTTAATTAACCATCCAAATGTAGTAATGACTCCGCATATTGCTTTTTATACCCGCGAAGCTCTACAAAGAATTTTAGACACGGATATAGAAAATATCAAAACATTTGTTCAAACTGGCGAGCCAAAATTCAGCATTGTTTCCTCTTCTCGTTTTTCCTCTGGCGCTTCAGGCGCCAAAACCACTTAATACTTTATTCATTATTCTTAATTCATAATTCATTAAAAAAATGTTAGACATTAATTTTATTCGCGAAAACTTAAAAACAGTCAAAGCTAATGCTAAGCGCCGCGGCGCCAAAGTCAGCGTTGACGAGATTGTTGATTTAGACAATCAAAGAAAAAAACTTCAGACCGAACTGGATAATTTAAGGGCAGAACAGAATAAAAAATCTAAAACCAAACCCAGTCCGGCCGAGATTAAGCAGTTAAAAAAACTCTCTGAAAAAATCAGCCAATTAGAAAAAGAACTGGCAAAAACAGAACAGGTTCTTTTTGAACGGATGTCTTGGCTGCCGAATTTGCTTGATTCTGAAGTGCCGGACGGCAAATCTGACGAAGACAATAAAGCAATCAAGTATTGGGGCGAACCGCCAAAGTTTGATTTTGAACCCAGGGACCATCAGGAAATCGGCGAAGCTTTGGACATCATTGACATTGAACGAGCAGTGAAAGTCGCCCAATCAAGATTTTATTTTTTGAAAAACGAAGGGGTTAAATTAAGGCTGGCGCTGATTAATTTTGCTTTTGATTATCTGGCCCAAAACGGCTTTACCATAATGGCCACGCCGCATGTTGCCAAAGAGAAAACTCTGTTTGGCACCGGCTATCTGCCCTTTTTTGCTGAAGACATTTACAAGCTGGAAAAACAGGATCTGGCTTTAATCGGCACCTCTGAACAGGCTTTGGTCGCTTATCATGCGGACGAGATTTTAAAAGAACAGGATCTGCCCAAGCTTTATTCAGCTTATTCAGAGTGTTTTCGGACCGAAGCCGGATCATACGGTAAAGACACTCGAGGTATTTTCCGGGCTCATGAATTTATGAAAGTAGAGCAGATAGTTTTCTGCGCTCCGGAAACTTCGCCAGAATGGCATGAAAAATGCCTTCAGCACGAAGAAAATCTGCTCAAAGCTTTAAAAATCCCTTATGAAGTCTCCCTGATCTGCGTTGGGGATTTTGGCGCTCCGGGCTACAAAAAATACGATATCAACGCTTGGTTTCCGGGACAGAATAAATACCGGGAAGTTACTTCCAACACCAATCTGACAGATTTTCAAACCAGAAGGCTGAATATTCGCTATCGGAAGCAAGACGGAACCTTAGCCTACCCGCACACTATCTCGGCAACAGGATTAACAGACCGGCATTTGATTGCAATTTTGGAAAACTATCAGCAAAAAGACGGTTCAGTTAAAATCCCTGATGCTTTACTGCCTTATATGGGAGGCATAAAAGAAATCAGACGAGCTTAAAAATGGCCCGCGAAAGCCAGTATCTTAAACAAAGAAAAATCCGGAAAATCAGCCGCTGGTTTTCTTTTTTTCTGGTTTTTCTGGTTTTTTGCGGAATTGGTTATTTTTTCCTTTTTGCCAGATATTTTCTGATTGAAAAGATTGAGGCAAAGATTGATTTTCCTGAAAAACAAGCTTTAACAGAGTTAACCTGGAACCAAATCCAAAATAAAGACATCTGGCTGATTCCTAAAAACAACATTTTTTTCAGCCGAAAAAAAACTCTTATCAGGAACTTGGCCGAATCTTTTCCGGAATTAAAAAATCTTGGCTGGGACTATGACTTTGCCAGCCAAACGCTTTTTTTGACCGGAGAACCAAGAGAACCGGCAATCAAAATCTGCCAAGGGGACGGGCAAGAATGTTTTTTTGTTGATTTTTCCGGAATTGCTTTTAAAACCAATGACCAGTCAAAAGCGGAAAAAGCTTTTATTGGGCTTGAAAACAGGTCTTCCGAAGAATTTATTCCAGGCAAAGAATTTTTGCCGCCTAAAATGATTAGCTTTGCTTATGAGTTTAAGAATCAGCTCAAAGATTATTTAGAGCTTGACCGAATTGTTCTGGAACAGGAATTTTTGAAAGCAAAGTTTTTCAAGATTTTAACCAAAGAAAACTGGTATTTGTTGGTCAGTTTTGAGCTTGAGCCAAGATTAATTGCCGAAAACCTTAAGTTAATGGTTGAAAAAGAATTAAACGGCAGCCGCTCCCGGCTTGAATATCTTGATTTAAGATACCCGAATAAAGCTTATTACAAACTTCGTTAACAAGCCAAATGGTGCTATAATCAATTAAATTAAACTCTAACTAATGCCGATAAATTTTCACCCGGAAATAGAAAGTCTTAACCAAGAATTTCAGCAGAGGATTAAATCTGCTGAAGGCCCGTTGACTCCGGAAAAAGAAAAAGAAGTTCTAAAGCAAGTCATTGCGGAGAAATTTCAAGCCCAGCCTCAAACCCAATCAGCCCAACCGGTCCAAACCCAACCGATTCAAACGCCGGCAGATGATAATAAAAATGCCGAAGAAATTCAGGAAGCAATCAATTCTTTGATTGAGATTACTTTTAACCGCGGACTTTACGAGGGGATTAAACAGGCGCGGCAGACCCATAACGCTTTTTTGATTGACCAGTATCATGACGAGTTGGTTAATCGGTTTTACCAAGAACTAAAAGCTCAAAAAAAATGACTTGGCTGATTTTTATTCTGATTTTAGTTGTTGCCGGAATCGCGGCTGGCTGGTATTTTTGGGATTTAAAAAAAGAGCAAAAACTGGTAAAAAAATCGCTTGATTACAAACTGATTTTAGTCACACTTTACAAACAAACAAAAGAAAAGAAGGATTGGAAGCAAGAACTGGCAACCAGCGAACAACTGCTCCGCTCTTTAACCGGGTTTAAACTGCCGATGGTGATGGAGTTTGCGGTTCATAATCTTGGCGAGGATATTCATTTGTATTTCGGCGCCGAAGAAAAAGATTTAGACGCCTTAATCCGGCAAATTCAAGCTTTTTGGCCCGGAGCTGTCATAGAAAGAGTGGAAGATTACAACATCTTTAATCCGAGCGGATTTAGCTTTGCCGGTTATTTCAGCCAGAAAAAAGAAAAAATCTTGCCGATTAAAACCTATAACGACATTTCCGAAGATTTTCTCTTGCCGATAATGAATATTTTTTCTTCTTTGGCGAAAGAAGGCGATGGCATTGCTTTGCAGGCGATTTTTAAACAAGCGCCAAGCAACCTGAACAAACAATTCAGAAAAGTTGCCGAAGAAGTAAGAAAAGACGGGTCGCTCCAGCAAGCCATGGAAAAAGCCCAAAGGTCCGGAATAAAAAAGGCAGCCGGCTTCATTCAGGAAACTTTGACGTCAAAACCGGACAAAGAAAAACCGGAGGATTTAAAAGATAAAAAAGAAAAACAAAGCGACGCTGATTTAATTGAGGGAATTAACAACAAAATCAGCCATCCCTTGGTTGAGGTTAATTTAAGATTAATTACTTCCAGTCAAACTGCTGCCAGAGCTGAAGCGCTAATGGATCAGGTTGCCGCGGCGATGCCCCAGCTTGATAATCCCAAAGGCAATAGTTTAGTTTTTAAAAAACTAATCGGCAAGGCAGAAGAAAAAGAAGTCTATGATTTTTCTTTCCGCCATTTTCGGGAAAAAGAAAAAATGGTTTTGAACAGCCAAGAATTAGCCACTCTGGTTCATCTGCCAACAACCCAGATTTTGGAAAACACCAAAATAAAACGGACCAGCGCCCGAGCCGCTTTACCGCCTTTGGATATGCCGACTGAAGGAATCACCTTTGGAAAAGCGGTTTTTGAGGGCCAAGAAAAATTAGTTAAGATATTGCCAGAAGACAGGTTTAGGCACTTATATGTGATTGGCCAAACCGGCACGGGCAAGACCAGCTTTTTAAAGCATCTGATTAAGCAAGATATTGAAGCAGGCGAAGGCTTGACTTTTATTGACCCTCATGGCAACGACGCTAAAGATATTCTCGGCTTGATTCCTGAATCTCGATGGAATGACGTGGTTTATTTTAATCCGGCTGATATCCAGTATCCGATCGGCTACAACCTTTTAGATTATGACCCGAACCAGCCGGAGCAAAAAACTTTTATTGCCAATGAGCTGATTGAGATTATCGGCAAGCTATATAACTTAGCTGAAGTCGGCGGGCCGATGTTTGAGCAGTATCTGAAAAACGCCCTTTTTCTGCTCTTTGAAGAAAACCCGGAAAACAAACCGACTCTGCTTGATGTGCCCAGAGTTTTTGCTGACCGGGATTTCAGGAATAAATTGATTGCCCGCTGTTCTGACCCAGTGGTAGTCCATTTCTGGCAAAAAGAAGCGGAAAAAGCTTCCGGAGATTTCAGTTTGGGCAATGTTTCCACTTGGGTGCTCTCAAAACTTAACCCTTTTATTGCCAATGATTATATTCGGCCGGTGATTGGCAAACAAAAATCAAGTTTTGACATTCCGGAGATAATGAATAATAAAAAAATCTTCATTATCAATCTGTCCAAGGGCTTAATCGGCGAAACCAACGCCTTCTTTATGGGAATGCTTTTGACCGGTAAAATCTTTATGTCAGCCATGGCAAGAGTCGGTAAAGATATTGCTTCTCTGCCGCCCCATTATCTTTATATTGACGAGTTCCAGAATGTAACCACCAAAACTATCTCTAACATTCTTTCTGAAGCGAGAAAATTCAAGCTCTCTCTGTCAATGGCGCATCAGTACATTGGCCAGCTTTCTGACGAGATTCGCAAAGCGGTTTTTGGCAATGTCGGCACGATTGTCAGCTTTAGAATCGGCCCTGAAGACGCCGCGGCTTTGAAGATCTTTTTTGAGCCGACTTTTACAGAACAAGATTTGGTTAATATTGCCAACTTTAACGCTTATTCTCGGCTGATGATTAGCGGCAAAATGAGCCAGCCATTTAACTTTGCCATTTTCCCGCCTGACCAACCTGATACCAATGCCAGAGAACAGATAATTGCTCTTTCCAGACAAAAATACTGCCGGCCAAGGCAAGAAGTGATTGAAGAAATTAAGCAAAAATACTTTACTCCAGAACCGGAAAAAGAAAAATCAGAAACAAACTATGAGCCTCAATTCTAAAACCAAAACCCAGATTTTACGATTTATTCCGGTCGGCATTGCCAACACTCTAATTGACTGGTCAGTCTTGAACCTCCTGCTTTTTTTTACCAAAACCGAAGAGCTGTTTGTTTATTCTGTTTTTAAAGCAATTTCGTTTTCAGTCGCGGTAATTGCCAGTTATTTTTTAAACAAACGTTTTGTTTTCCAAGAAACTGATTCAGCAGCGCCAACCGCTTCCTTGGAAAAATATAAAAAATTCGGTTTTTTCTTCGGCATCAGTTTTATTGCCGCTTTGTTAAATATCTTCACTGCCAGCTTAACTGCTAATGCTTGCTACCAGCAATTAAACTTGGATAATCGGCTGTTTATTTTCTGCGCTAATTTTGGCGCGGTTTTGGGAACCGCCATTGCCGCAATTTGGAACTTTATTGGTTATAAAAAAATCGTGTTTAGGGAGTAAATCAACGAATAGCGAATTTGTACGAATAAGCGAATATACGAATAAAAAATTGTGAATTGATAATTAATATGGAAAAAGATTACAAGCAATCATTGGTTTTTTACCGAAAATACCGGCCAAGAACTTTTGGCGAGTTTATCAATCAAGAACCAATTAAGCAAACTTTGCAAAACGCGCTTTTGCTCAATAAAATCTCCCATGCTTACTTGTTTGCCGGCGTCAGAGGCACGGGCAAAACCAGTTTGGCGCGCTTATATGCCAAAACCATTAACTGCTTAAAACCTCAAAAAACCAAGCAGGGGATCGAGCCCTGCAATCAATGCGAGATCTGCGAAGAAATCAACGGCGGCCGGGCGATTGATTTAGTTGAGATTGACGCCGCTTCAAACCGGGGCATTGATGAAATCAGAAATTTAAAAGAAGGGATAAAGTTTAATCCGGTTAAGTCAAAGTACAAAGTTTTTATTATTGACGAGGCCCATATGCTGACTCCTCAAGCTGTCAATGCTTTGCTGAAAACTTTGGAAGAACCTCCGGAGCACGCGATCTTTGTCTTGGCAACCACCGAACCGGACAAATTATTGCCAACAATTCTTTCTCGAGTCCAGCGATTTGATTTTAAACGTCTGTCTGCCGCGGATATCGCTAAAAAACTCCAAGAGATTGCCAGACAAGAAAAAATTGAGATTGAACCGGCCGCCTTAACCGCAATTGCCCGATCTGCTGAAGGTAGTATCCGCGACGCCGAATCGATTTTTTCCCAGGTAGTGGCCTTTTCTTATGATAAAAAAATCACTTTGGATGAAGTTGAGCAGTTAATCGGCGCGATTAGATTTGAAAAGATAAAAGAATTTTTGGGCTACTTGGCTGATAATGATTTGAAAAACAGCGTTTTATTTATCAACAATCTTCAGAATCAGGGGTATCAATTGTATGAAGCAATCAAGCTAAGCGCCTCAATTTTAGAAAAAATCCTAATTTTAAAGCTTGACCCGAAAACAAAAGATTTCTTGTCAGCAGAGTTTAACCAAGAAGAATTAGAAACCCTGCAATCTTTGGCGGAAAAATTTGACTCTCAAAAACTCCGGCAATTAGCTTATAAATTTTTAACCGCTCTGCCGGAAATTAAAAGGTCTGTTTTGCCCAGTTTGCCGATAGAGATTGTGATTATTGAAACCTTAACCTAAAAACAGCCTTTTAAAGGCTGTTTTTTAGTGATAAAATAAGCATAAATGGGGGATCGTCTAACGGTAGGACACATCCCTTTGAAGGATGGTATCGGGGTTCGAATCCCTGTCCCCCAGCCAATTTGTAAAGTTTGCGCTTCCCGCCTCGCTCGGGGCTCCCGCCAATTCGGCGGGCAGGTCGCCCATTGCTTCGGCGGACGAATTTTCAAGCAATTCTCTTAAAAACCTAAATGAATAATTGAGGTTTTTTTGTTTTTGGGATAAGATAAAATCAGGCAAAATCCGAAGCCCAACCATCGATACCGTTCAAAAAACCTGCCCCGTAGTTCCGCCAATGGCGGATACTTACCGGAGCCGCCAAAGCGTTAGGGGTCGGAGTAGATGATTTAATTCAAAAATAATTATGGCCAAAAAGAACAAATACGAAAATTACACCAGAGAGGAATTGATTGAGGAATTGGAAGCTTTTAAAAAGAAAAGATACGGGCTTGTTTGGGATAGAAAAAATTCGCAGGAATTGATTGACGCTTTCGTAAATTGGGAAAATGTTCCGGAAAACTTTACGCCAAACAAATTTCCGGTTTTGAAAGAGGTAAAAAACAAGGAAATTTCAACCGATAAGGAAAAATCAATCAATCTGCTTATTGAAGGCGACAATTACCACTCGCTTGCCGTTTTGAATTTTACGCACAAAAATAAAATTGATGTTATCTATATTGATCCCCCATACAATACCGGAAATAACGATTTTGTTTTTAATGATAATTTCGTTGACAGAGAAGACCCATGGCGGCACTCCAAATGGTTAACTTTCATGGAAAAGAGATTGAAGTTAGCCCAAAGTTTATTAAGAAACACCGGAGTAATTTTTGTTTCTATTGATGATAATGAAGTCGCTCAACTGAAATTACTAATGGACGAGATTTTCGGTGAAAAAAATTTTATAGGTAATATAATTTGGCACAAGAAAGATAACGCATCTTTTTTAAGTAAAAAAATAGTCAATCTGAAAGAATATGTATTGTTTTATTCCAAGAGCGATAATTTTATTGGCACAGAAGATAAGCTCATTGATGTCGAAAGACATCGAGAACTTATAACAAAACCATCTAAAATACAAGAAAGGATTTTCTATAAAAAATCGGTTGTTATTGAGAATGGTAAATTTAGCGGATTATTAAAAAGAGGTAAATATGGTAACCCTCAATTTGCCATGGAGATATTAGAGGATGTGAAAATTATAAAAGGGAAGCCTCGTAACGATATACACATAAAAGGTAAATTCTGTTGGTCTCAAGAAACGATAGATGAAGAAGTTAAAAAAGGCGGATACATAGAAATAAAATCTATATCTGGAATGAAACCTATATTTTTCAAAAATTTCGGTGAAGATATACCTTATAGACCAATCATAGATATTCTTTCTAAAGTTTTTGACAATAGAGTAAAAACCACACAGGACGCTGATAGAGATTTAAAAGATTTATTTGGTGATTCATCTATTTTTAATTACTCGAAACCCAGAGGACTAATGGAAATATTAATTGGATCGGTTACTAGAAATAGTAAAAAACAGTATTTTATTCTTGATTTTTTTGCTGGCACAGGAACAACGGGGCATGCAGTATTGAATATAAATAAAGAGGACGGCGGGCAACGACGATTTATTTTGTGTACAAACAACCGAGATGAAAATGGAATACATAAAATTTGTACTGATGTTTGTTATCCAAGAATAGAAAAGGCAATTAAAGGATTTAAAGCAAAAAATGAAAAAATTTATGGTTTGGGCGGCAATTTGAAGTATTTTAAAACTGATTTTGTCGGGGCACAGCCAACGGATAAAAACAAAAGGGATTTGGTAAATAATTCTGCAGAAATAATTTGCATTCGCGAGGATATTTTTGATTTGGTGGCCGAAAATAATCTTGATTGGAAAATCTATCAAAAGGGCAAAAAATATCTCGGGATAATTTTCAACGAGGAGGCGATTGATGACTTTAAAAAGGCAGCGAATAAATTTAAAGGACAATTTATCATCTATTGCTTTTCTTATACTGAAACTCTGCCAGAAAAGGAATTCACCGATTTGAAAAACAAACATCGTCTTGAATCGATACCGGAAATAATTTTGAAAGTTTATCGTGAAATTTTTAAGAAGTAGTTATGAATAATAATTATTTAGGTCTTGTGCTCAAAGATTATCAAGATAAAGCAGTTGAAAGGTTGAAAGAAGAAGTCAACGAGCTTTTGGAATTGGAAGGAAACAAGCTCTGTATCTTTGAAGCCCCGACAGGTTCGGGGAAAACAATAATGATGGGCGAATTCTTAAAACGCCTTGTTAATCCGATTGACAGAGAGGACGGTAAAACTTTTTCTTTTATTTGGATTTCGGTTCGTGACTTGCACGGCCAAAGCAAAAAGAGTCTGGATAAAAATTTCCCCAACGATTTTATTTATTCGGAATTTGACGATTTAGAGGGAAATTATATCCGCCAAAACGAGATTTTATTTTTGAATTGGGAAAGCATAAACAAAGATTACAATGTTTATGTCCGAGATAATGAGCGGGGTAAAAATTTGGCAAACATTATTGAAAACACGAAATCGCAAGGCAGGTATATTATTTTAATTATTGACGAAAGCCACCACACCGCTATTTCGGAAAAATCAACGCAGATTAAAAATGATATTGGAGCCAAAATAACTGTTGAAGTTTCGGCTACACCGATTTTCAAAAGTCCGGACGCTCATGTAAAAGTTCATTTTGAAAGAGTTGTCGCCGAAGGAATGATTAAAAAAGAAATAGCCATTAACCCAGAATTTAAGAAATTCAAAGTTGATGGAAAAAGCAGTCGCGAAATGGTGTTAGACGCAGCCATTGCCAAAAGAAAAGAGCTTGTGGAAGCATTTAAGGCGGAAGGTAGCGATATAAACCCCTTAATTCTTGTTCAGTTGCCGAATTTGCAAAAAGGAATAAACGATCTTGATAAAGATGTTCTGACGGAAGTTGAGAGAATTCTTAAAAGAAAATACGACATAATCGAAGATAATGATAAATTAGCCATTTGGTTGGCGGAAAATAAAACTCCGAATTTGGTAAATATCGAAAAACCGCAAAACGAGGTTGAAGTTTTGATTTTTAAACAAGCCATCGCGCTTGGCTGGGATTGCCCACGGGCTCAAATACTCGTAATTTTCAGAGAAACAAAAGAAAAAGTTTTCTTGATTCAGACGGTCGGCCGAATAATGAGAATGCCCGAATTTCATCATTACGAAAATCGGCCAGAATTAAACAAAGGTTATGTTTTTACAAACTTGGGCGATATAGAAATTGTCGGTAATATCGCCAAGGAGTATTTGACTATTCACGAATCATACAGGCGAGAAGATTTATGGAAAGACATTGATTTACAATCAATCCATTTCAAAAGGCAAAGAGAAAAAACGAGATTGTCTGGAGATTTCAAGAAAATTTTTATGGATATTGCCCAAAAAACGAACTTGAAACCAAAGATAAAAATAAAATCTCGCGAAATATCAAAAGAAATTATTGTTGACGGCAAAGTAATAAACATTGACAAGGTGAAAGAAATTGAACATTCAAGCATGTTTTACACTTCGCCTGAAATGGAAATTCAAACCTATTACGATTTATTTTGCAAAGCGAATACTGGTGAATTCGCGCCCGTTGACTCTATGGGGCCAATTAAAAGCGCGTTGAATAAATTTTTTACGCAAGAATTTGGTTTTGAAAATGATGACATTGAGTTTTATAAAGTTGTTTTAAGTGCTGATAATGTAGAAAAAATTCGCGAAGCGTTGGCGTTGGCGAGGGAAGAATATAAACGAACGGTCGTAGAACAAGAAAGAGAGCGGGAAATGGAAACTTTGACTTGGAATGTTCCGAAGTTATTGAGTTATAACAGCAAATACAAAGCCAAGGATTGTAAAAAATCAATAATGAAACCTTATTATACAAGGATTGCCGACAATAATCAGACAAGTTTATTTACTGGTTATGAGGAAGACAGCAAGGTTGAGGTTGAATTTATAAAATATCTTGATTCCGCCAAAAAAGTTAAATGGTGGTTTAAAAATGGATATGGCGAAGTGAATTATTTTGCCATTCCTTATGTTGATAAATTTGGGAAGAAAGCGGCGTTTTATGTTGATTTTTTAATTCAAATAAATGATGGCGTAATTGGCTTATTTGATACAAAGAAAGGAAAAACGGCCGAAGACGCAAAAGAAAGAGCAGAAGGTTTAGCAAAATACATCAAAGAGCAGAATAAAAAAGGTAAAAAACTTTTTGGCGGAATCGTTATTCCGGTTGAAGGAAATTGGCGATATAATGACAACGAAAAATATATTTACAATCCATACGATTTAAAGGATTGGAAATTTTTGAATTTAAATTAAAAAGCTCCCTGAAAAGCCAGCGAGGTTTTTGACGGGAGATTACCTATTCAGCAATCTTCTAACCAGCTCCGATGTGGTATTATTCACTATGGTTGCTGAAACCGCCAGAATTTTGACGCGTTGTGCCGAATTTAGAGCGCCTTGTCGTGAGACATAGGCCTCGCTTGCGGCAACTTTTTCGCCGTTATTGGCTACAAGTCGCCAGCGATATTGTCCGGCAATATCGCGATATATGACAAATTTTGCCATAATATTACCTCTGACTTAATTATTAACTAATCGGGATGGTCGACCTTTAACTCACGCCCCCCACGATAAACGCCGAATGTCCAGCATTTATCGAGGGGGAGTAAAGGCGACTTGGTCCGATAGTAATAAAAGGGCAGGAGGTTATCCTCGCCAGCTTTTCAGAGGGCCACAATTATTTTATAATTTATTATTATTGATTGTCAATAATTTTTTGTCGCCCGCTCGCAAAAATTTTTTGGCGAAACTACTTAATTATCAACATCAGAATAAGTTTAACTTAAAGTTAAAATAAGAGGTTGTGCCCTGGCCTACTAAAAAACTTGGGGAATGGATTATGGACAATCTTGTACGGGAGTTAATTTTTGTAGTTTTTATTTTTGTATTCTTTAAACTTTTTCCGGTTTTTGTTCAAGCAATAAAAATTAGTAGGAGAATCTTGAAAGATAATCGTGATACGAGAGGTAATGCATGGGGTAAGTATTCGGCGGACCGTTTTATTGATGTTTGGTATTCGAATCCAAAAACGCCGCTTCGTTTTGAGTGCGGTAGATTCTACTACAAAACATTCAACAATCCTAATTCCCGTCATTGGATGGAAGTTATTGATGACGAGCTTATTGGATACGAATTGATAGAAATCTTTGATGCTCCACGTGGCTACCAGGCGGTTCGCCCAATAAAAACCTGGCGGAATGCATTAATTGCTCGTTTAGTAAAGTGGTATTTAATCAAATTCGTCGGTGATAATCCTCAATATTATAAAGACTTAAAAGAGCAATCTAAACATTAATTATGAATACAGCGACACAATTTTTAATAATTTTATTATCTAGCGGCGTTGTGGCGGCAGTTACGGCCGCGGTTATGCAAAAGCGAAACGAAAAAGAATCGCGTCTTTTTAACGCAAAACTAGAAGCATATAAAGAATTTGCCGCTCATTTAGAAAGTAAGTTTGTTTCTCTCGCTAGAGAAGGAAAAAATTTAGATATAACAACATTGACAGAGGTAAGTGCGAAGTGCCTTTTGGTCTCAAATTCAAATGTTAATAGAGAATTAAGGGCATTTCTTGTTTACGTAAGCGAGGTATATCAAAAATGTTTGTATAATACAGAGCAAGATTCCGATTTCAAAAAATTATGGCGCGATGCAGATAAAATCGAAGGTTTAATGCGTCAAGATTTAGAATTTAAGTAATATATTTTGGTTCGTTAAAAACTTGGAGGAAATTATGGATGATTATAAACTCGAGAATTTAGTTAATCTTATTGATAAATTACGTCCTTTAATCGATGAAGGTGGGGGATGGACAGTTACTTATCTCCGGTTGCAGGCACTTTTTGTATATTTTCAGTATGCTGTTGCCTCTGTTCGTCTTCAAGAAGAAAATATACAGAAAATGGCAGACGGTCAGCATAAGAATTTTTCTACGCACGCAGAATATGCCGATTGTTTGTTGAAATTATATAGCAGTGCCGTTACTGCATATTCTAATTTAAGAACCTGTTTAAGATTTAGCAAAACGATAATTGATAGTATTTCGGAATTAGATCAAGATGGGGAATTTAAGAATTTTCGTATTAAATATGAACAATGGGTTAAGGGTGTCACTAACAAACGAGACCGTATAACTGCACATCCCGAAGAAAAGGATAGAATAGTATGGAAGCCTAATATGTGGAGCGATAATGGGCAAGTAAGATTTCGAGCCATCAATCCGCAAATCCCTTCAGCAAGTCAAGAGATTATTTTAGAGCCGAGAAAGGATTTGGAAAAATTGCGAGAATACTTATCACGCTTGTCGATTCACCTAGCAAGGACGTGGAAGTTAAAACCCTGTGAAATCTAACTAACCCACTAAAAGATTTGGAGAGGTAATAAAATTTCAAAAACCTAGCGCGCCAACTAACGTTAGCATACCTGCCCGCTTATGGCGGAAAATTCGGCGGCGGAACCCCAATAGCAAAGCAAAGCACACTACGGGACTGCGTTTTAAACTGAAAATCATTCTGACCGAAACCCTCTTCTGTTAAAATTCCAGATGGGCAAAGTGGGTCAGAATAATGATATAATAAAAGCGTATTCGAATTAGAATGACAAAATAAAACAATCTTGTTTTAAATTTTAAAAGTATGAATGGGCAAAATTTAGATAAACAACCAGACAGCTCAATCCCATTTGGACAAATAATTGTCTCTCCAGAAAAGACAAAAAATTATCTCCTGGACAGAATCAATGGCTTGAATAGACATATCTCAACAATGAGAGAAATTGGAGAAGTTTCATATATTGAAAATCTAGAACCACTAGTAGCAAGATTGAAAAAATTGGCAGATGAATACAAAGGAATAGAACAAGATAAGAAAGAATTAACAAGTTTAATTAGAGAGATTGCTGATTTCATAGAAAATAATCTCAAAAGCGAAAGCCCAAAGATTCAGGAATCAATTTATAATCTTAGAAAATTTGCTCAGACTCTGGAAACCTCTTGACAATTTTTATTTGTTTGCTATACTGAAAATGCTCTCGCGGATTGAAGCTTCGGCTGATTGACGCGAGAGCATTTTTTGTTCCCCTAAACATTCCAACATTCTCAAGAATATTGGAATGAGACAATCAAGCGAGCGTTGTTCCGAGTCTCGCAAAGCGAGGCGAGGTGGAATATTTTTATCAGGCATTGAACCATGGATCAGGATGATCAGTGCCGCCCTCTTTGTCAAATCTCCTTATATCATTAGCGCTCAAAGATTTTCCTGCTTCTAAATACTCCAGACTACGTTTAACCCAAGGCGCTGGCTGGGGACCGAGATTGCTCAACCTTAAACCATTCTTAAACGCCTCCAAAACAACTTTTAATCTAAGCTCTGCAGACGAATCACTATCAAATCTTTTAAAACTCTCGGTTGGAATTTTCATTTTCATTAATAATATTTTACAATAAATCAGTCTCAAGATAAACTTCAATCGTTAATTCTATCCGCCTAAACTATTCTCAAATTCTTAAGAATTTGAGAATAAGTTAAATATTAAAATCTTTCTAAGTAAGTAAAGATTTGAAAATAGTTAAAAAATTAAAAATTAGGAATTGGAAATTAGAAATTTAATAGTATGCCCGAACTGCCTGAAGTTGAAACGATTAAACAGCAACTGGAAAAAGCGATTTTGAATAAAAAAATTTCAGGGGTTGAGATATTTTCAAAAAAGCAGTTTCCTGATAATCCCAAACTGGTTATTGGCGAGAAAATCATTGATGTCCAGAGACGAGCCAAAGTGATTATCTTAAAACTAACAAACTACAAAAATCTTTTAATTCATTTAAAACTTAGCGGCCAGCTGATCTGGATTAAAAACGCCGCCAAGACAAAAACAATTAAACTCAAAAGGACAATCCCGACAATTGGAGAACAACTGCCGTCAAAATCAACCCGGGTAATTTTACAAATTGGTAAAGGCAAACTCTTTTTCAATGAGTTGCGTAAATTCGGCTGGATAAAAGTTTTTACAGACAAAGAGTTAGAAAAAGAACTGTCTAAATATGGAGTTGAGCCGTTTGATAAAGAATTCACTTCAGATTATTTAGAAAAGCTTTTTAAAGCAACCAAACGGGCAGTGAAAATAGCGCTTTTAGACCAAGAAAAAATCGCTGGCATTGGCAATATCTATGCCAACGAAGCCCTTTTTCTCTCTAAAATTCATCCCCAAACACCGGCAAACGGCCTAAAAAAGCCCCAAATTGAGCAATTAAGGCAAAATATCATTAAAGTGTTAAAACTGGGCTTAAAATACGGCGGAACCAGCGACGAATATTATCTTCAACCCGATACCAGCTTGGGAACTTACCAAAACCATTTTCTTGTTTATAGCCGAGATGGCCAAAAATGTTTGAATTGCCAAACAAAAATCAAAAGAATCAAACTAGGCGGCCG